>JBIIIE010000047.1:0-12747 GCA_044235135.1 Roseomonas sp.
GCAGGCGCGTCATCCGGGCTTTGCCGCTGATGGCATTGTGGGCCGACAAAGCTGGAGCGCGCTTTTCCCAGATGCCGCGCCGCATCCGCTGGCGGGTGCTGCCACGCCCGAAGCCGGGCTCGCCACCGGGCCGGATTGGCGCGCCATGTTGCAGCCTTATGTGCGGCGCCTGATGGCAGGCAGCGCGCCGCCAGTGGGGCTTGGGGTGCGGCGCTGGCGGCTCAGTCCTGAGGGGCTGCGTGTGGAGGGTTTTGTCGCGCCGCCGCGCAGTGCCGGCAGGCCCGCGACCGCCACGCGCTGCTGGCGCGATTTTCGCGCGGCGTTTGAAACCTGCGCAGCGGCCTATGGCGTGCCGGTGGAATTGCTGATCGCCACTGCCGCAACGGAATCCGGCGGTCGCGCCGGGGCCATCCGTGAAGAACCTGGCTTTGTCAGTGACGCGGCAACCCCGCATCGCGTCTCGCCGGGCCTCATGCAAACACTGATTTCAACCGCGCGCGAAGTGCTGGCCGATGCCAGTCTTGATCGCGCGCGCTTGCTTGATCCCGCGACCTCCATCCGCGCCGGGGCGGCGATGATCCGCGCACAGGCCATGCGCCGCAAATTGCCGACGCATTTCGATCCGCCCTTGGTGGCGATTGCCTATAATGCCGGGTCACTCCGCGCGCGCGCCGATGGCGCGCCCGATCCTTGGGGCATGGTGCAAACCCTGCGCGGCGGGCATGCCCATGCCGATGCCTTCGTGGCCTTCTTCAATGATTGCTTTGCGGTTTTTGCCGATGGCGCTGCGCCTGCTGCGCTCACGCCAAGTTTCTGGGCGCTGCTGAAGGAATAGGCGCGGTCAGGAAAGCCGCGGCGCCGCTTCCGCCGCTAGCCAGGCGAGCTTGCCTTCCGCAAAAACCGCAACCGGCGCGCGGCGCGCTTCATCCACCACCACCACATCGCCGCGCAAGCCGGCCGCAAGCCGACCACGATCATGAAGGCCACAAGCCTCAGCCGGATTGGCGGAAACCAGCGCCCAGGCGCGCGGCAAATCCAGCACGCCGCGCCCGGCCATGATGAAGGCCGCTTCCAGCATGGCCGGCCAGAAATAATCGGACGCCAGCACATTCACCAAACCACGTTCGGCGAGAGGCGCGGCGGAGGCCCAGCCCAAATGGCTGCCACCACGCACCACATTCGGCGCGCCCATCACCACGGCCTCGCCCGCGGCGCGCGCATCTGCCGCAACGGCTTCAGTGATGGGAAATTCGCAAATCCGCGCACCATGGGCGCGAAACAGGGCGCGGCGTTCGATACTGTCGTCATCATGGCTCAGCATGGGAATGCCAGCGCTTGATGCTGCTTCCGCCAGGCGCGCGCGGGCCGAGGGCACTTCATCGCGGCGCGCATAAACCTGTTGTGCCAGCGCCATGAAGGCATCCGCCTTCATGCCAGCACGTCCGGCATATTTTGCGACTTCATCCAGATTGCCGAGTTTCTTCACGATGCTTGGCGTATGGTCATTGAAGCCAAGCAAATGCACATCGCCCGCCATGATATCTGCCACAGCATCATCCAGCGCATCGAAGTTATCCGCCTCAAACCGCAGATGGACGCGCAGATCGGTGGCGGCACTGCCCTTCATCTCCCGGAGCGCCGCCTTCATGCCGCGCCAGGCATCAAGCGAACGCAAGCCAGGTTCCCAGGAAAGCGTCACGCCAAGATAGGCGGTGGTGATCCCGCATGAGATCAATTGTGCCGCTGAATCACGCAAGGCGAGCGCCACCGGAAAACCAATGCCAGGCCGCGGCTGGAACTGCCGTTCATGCGCATCGCCGTGAATATCAACAAGGCCCGGCATGACCAAAAGGCCAGAGGCATTGAAGCGCCTTGCATCACGCACGGGGGTTTCGGAAACAAGCCCATCCGCCAGGAACAAATCATCTCGCGCCAATGCCGCATCGCGCAGCACCTGCCCGCCCTGAATAATCCAGGCCATGGTCAACTCTCCATCACCAATTGCACGCGCGCTGCGGCATAACAGGAAAGGGTCCAATCCACGGGCACGCCCTCCGGATCGGTATTCAAGGCTTCCGCCACAATCACCGGACGGGAACGCGATTGCATCAGATGCTTGGCTTCTTCCGGCGTGGGCAGCCGCGCAGTGATGCGCGTGGAATGGCGCCGATAATCGGGCACGCCACAGGCTGCAAGAGCCACGGTGATGGAAGCCTGCTGCGCGAGGGATTCCGCCAGCGCCGCGAAACGTGGCAGCGGAAAATGATGCAGCCCCAGCACCAGTGGGCGGCCATTGGCGAGGCCAAGCCGTGCCACGCGCAACACGGATTTGCCACGCCTGATGCGCAAACCCGCCGCCACCTGCGCATCGGCGGGAATCTCCGCGATATGCAAAACGCGCCCCGCTGCCTCGCGGTTTTGCCGACGAATGGTCTCTGAAAACCGCGTGCGGGGACCAAGCGGATAATCCAGCACATCTTCTGCCACAAAGGCGCCACGCCCCTGTTCCACGCGAATGATGCCGCGCGCTTCCAATTCTTCCAAAGCGCGGCGGACCGTGTGGCGATTGACGGCGAAGCGTTCGGTCAGCACGGCTTCGGTCGGCAGCCTTTCGCCCGGCTGGCGCTTGCCGCCCGAGATATCGGCTTCCAGCGCCGAGGCAATCTGGCGCCAGAGCGCCACACCCGCCCCGCGCGCCAAGCCATCCTTTGTCATCAAAGTTTCAACCATGACTGCGCAAATCCATGACATATCCATATTGCATGGGCTGCAGGTTCCTGTCTATAGGTCTAGACAAGTAACATGACCCAGACAGACACCCCCTCCCCCCAGGCTGCGCGGCAAAGATGGATGGCCGTTTTGGCGCGCGCATCCGCGCAGGAATTGGCCGATGGGCTTGCCGCGCTGCCCGCGCTGCCGGAAGCCGAGGTGCTGCGTGCACCGGAAACCGGCCTGGTGATGGTGCGTGGCCGCGCCGGAGGCGATGGTGACGCCTTCAACCTGGGTGAGATGACCGTGACGCGCTGCGCGATCCGCCTTGGTGCGCATATTGGCCATGCCTATATCGCGGGACGCGATCATGCGAAGGCAAGGCTGGCCGCTTTGCTTGATGCTGCCTTGCAGGATGCGGCGCTGCATGACGCATTGATGCGGGCGGTCGTTGAACCCATGGCTGCCGCACAACAGGAAGCACGTGCGCTTGAAGCGCGCAAGGCGGCGGCAACGCGGGTTGATTTCTTCACCATGGCGACAATGCGATGACACGCCTGACCCCCGGCTTCGCCGATCCCGTTCTGGATGCGCAGGCAAGCTTCCGCGCCATTCTGGAGGCCATGAGCCGCCCTGGGCGGATCCAGCGTATTGAAGCACGCATCACCCCACCCGCGCCGCTATGCGCGGCTGCCGGGGCGGCTTTGCTCTGCCTTGCCGATGCCGATACGCCGCTTTGGTTGGATGCTGGCGATGCGGTGGCTGAATGGCTGCGCTTTCATTGCGGTGCGCCCATCACGACCGATATCGGTGCGGCGCGGTTCGTCGTGGCATGCGGTGCCGCGCCATCGCTTGATGCGCTTGATATCGGCACGGATGAAGACCCGCAGCTTGGCGCGACCCTGATCCTGCAAGTCACGGGGCTCGTTGCAGGCGATGGCTGGCGCCTGACGGGGCCTGGCATTCAGCATGAACATCGGTTGCACGTTCTTGGCGCTCCCGCCGGTTTTGTTGCCGCCTGGGCGCGCAACCAAGCGCTCTTTCCGCGCGGCATTGATGTATTGCTCTGTGCCGGCGACAGCATTGCTGCCCTGCCGCGCAGTGTGACGATTGCGGAGGGCTGAGCATGTATGTCGCAGTCAAGGGCGGCGAAAGGGCGATCAGCGCGGCCCATGCCTGGCTGGATGAAACGCGGCGTGGCGATACATCGCTGCCGGAACTGAGCGTCGCGCAGATTGAACAGCAAATGGCACTCGCGGTGGATCGCGTGATGGCGGAAGGGTCATGCCATGATCGCTTTCTGGCGGCGCTTGCGATCAAGCAGGCCAAGGGCGATTTGATTGAAGCGGCCTTTCTGCTGCGTGCCTATCGTACAACCCTGCCACGCTTCGGGGCTTCGTTGCCACTTGAAACCAGCCGCATGCGGCTGCGCCGGCGGATCAGCGCCACCTACAAGGATTTGCCCGGCGGGCAGGTTTTGGGGCCGACCTTTGACTATACGCATCGCCTGCTTGATTTCGCGCTTGCCGCCGAAGGGCGTGACGCACCCGCCACACCAGAAGCACCAACAGACGCCGCCGATGTGCCGCGCGTGACGGAAATCCTGGCGCGTGAGGGCCTGATGCAGCGTGAAGCCACCACCAGCGCTGAACCCGGCGACCTGACGCGTGAGCCGCTGAGCTTTCCCGCGCCCCGCCCGGTGCGGCTGCAAAACCTGGCGCGCGGTGATGAAGGGTTTTTGCTCGCACTCGGCTATTCCACGCAGCGTGGCTATGGCAATGCGCATCCCTTTGTGGGCGAAATCCGCGTTGGCCATATCGGGGTTGAAATCACCCCGCCTGAACTGGGTTTTGCCGTTGATATCGGCGATATCGGCATCACCGAATGTCAGATGGTCAATCAATTCAAGGGCAGCCGCACCGAACCCGCGCAATTCACCCGCGGCTATGGCCTGGTCTTCGGCCATGGAGAGCGTCGCGCCATGTCCATGGCGCTGGTAGATCGCGGCTTGCGCGCGCGTGAATTGGGTGAGGAGGCGGATGCACCCGCGCAGCAGGAAGAATTCGTTTTGTATCACTCGGACAATATCGAAGCGACGGGCTTTGTGGAGCATCTGAAGCTGCCGCATTACGTGGATTTCCAAAGCGAGCTTGAAAACCTGCGCACCATTCGCCGCGCTGCCGAGGCCGAATTGCGGGAGGCTGCGGAATGACCGAAGCCGGCTATAATTTCGCCTATCTGGATGAGGCGACAAAGCGCATGATCCGCCGCGCCATCCTGAAGGCGGTGGCAATCCCAGGACACCAAATTCCCTTCGGGGCACGTGAAATGCCGCTGCCTTATGGTTGGGGTACCGGTGGCATACAGGTGACAGCTTCCATCCTAGGTCCTACCGATGTGTTGAAGGTGATTGACCAGGGTGCCGATGATACAACCAATGCGGTTTCGATCCGTCGCTTTTTCACGCGCGTGGCCGGCATTGCCACCACGGAAGCGACGGGTGATGCGACCATCATCCAGACACGCCATCGCATTCCGGAAAAGCCACTGACCGAAAACCAGATCCTGGTCTATCAGGTGCCGCAGCCGGAACCGCTGTTCAAGCTGGAACCGCATCGGGCGGAAACGCGCCGGCTGCATGCTCTGGCGGATTACGGGCTGATGCATGTCAGGCTTTATGAGGATATCGCGCGGCTTGGTCATATCGCGAAAGCCTATGATTATCCGGTGATGGTCAATGAACGCTATCTGATGTCGCCATCGCCGATTCCGGCCTTCGATAACCCCAAGATGCACCAGATGGCCGCCTTGCAGCTTTTTGGCGCGGGGCGTGAAAAGCGCATCTATGCGGTGCCACCCTATACGCCGGTGCGGAGCCTTGATTTCGAAGACCATCCCTTCCGGCCCATTCGCGCGCCACATGCTTGCGCGATTTGTGGCAGCACCACCAGCTATTTGGATGAGCTGGTGACGGATGATGCAGGCGGGCGCGCCTTTATCTGTTCGGATACGGATTACTGCCAGGAACGGCAGCAAGCGCCAAAGGCGGCTGCGGAATGACTCTCCTGCTGAAAGCCCAAGGGCTTGATCTGAAATTCGGCGCCATCGCCGCCTTGGATGATGTGGCGCTTGATGTCACGGCCGGCGAAGTCGTGGCGATTGTCGGTGAAAGCGGCTCTGGCAAGACAACACTACTCCGTGTGTTGGCGGGCCAGATGGCGCCCGATGCGGGCGCGGTACATTACCTGGGCCGCGATGTGCTTGGCATGACGGAAGCTGAACGGCGCCGGCTGATGCGGAGCGATTGGGGTTTTGTCCATCAAAACCCGCGCGATGGGCTGCGCATGGGTGTTTCCGCTGGCGGGAATGTCGGCGAAAGACTGATGGCGCTCGGTGCACGGCATTACGGCAATATCCGCGATGAGGCCAAGGCTTGGCTGCAACGGGTAGAAATTGATGCCGCGCGGATTGATGATCTGCCGCGCCATTTTTCGGGCGGCATGCAGCAGCGGTTGCAAATCGCGCGCACCCTGGTCACGCGCCCTAAGCTTGTGTTCATGGATGAACCAACGGGCGGGCTTGATGTTTCCGTCCAGGCGCGCTTGTTGGATTTGATCCGCGCGCTGGTGCGCGAATTGGGGCTTTCCGTATTGATCGTGACGCATGATATCGCCGCCGCGCGCTTGCTGGCAGATCGCATTCTGGTGATGCGGCGCGGTCAGGTGGTGGAACAGGGGCTCACGGATCGTGTGTTGGATGATCCGCAACACCCCTATACGCAGCTTCTGGTTTCATCGGTGCTGGCGGCATGAGCATTCTTCTCCGTACTGAAGGCTTGGGCAAAAGCTTCACGCTGCATCTGCAAGGTGGCACGCGCATTCCTGTACTGGCCGGCGTTGATCTTAGCGTGCGTGCCGGCGAATGCGTCGCACTATCGGGACCATCAGGCGCGGGCAAATCCACCCTCATGCGCTGCCTCTACGGCAATTACGGCACGGGTGCGGGGCGCATCTTGCTCACGCATCAGGGCAGCGACTTGGATCTTGCCAGTGCCGACCCGCGCGCCGTGATCGAGGCGCGGCGCCAGACCATTGGCTATGTTTCCCAGTTCCTGCGCGTCATTCCACGTGTCAGCACGCGCGATATCGTGGCGGAACCCATGGTGGCGCGTGGCATGGCGCGCGATGCGGCGTTATCGCGTGCCTCAGCCCTGCTGGATCGGCTCAACCTGCCCGAGCGTCTGCATGGCCTGCCGCCCGCGACCTTCTCGGGCGGTGAGCAACAGCGCGTGAACCTCGCACGCGGTTTTGGCCCGTGCTACCCGGTGCTGCTGCTCGATGAACCAACCGCCAGCCTTGATGCCGCCAATCGTGCCATTGTGATAGGATTGATCCATGAGGCGAAGCGGGCCGGCACCGCCATTGTCGGCATCTTCCACGATGCCGAGGTGCGCGAAGCGGTCGCGGATCGCATTTTCACCGTTGAACCCATGCAGGATGCCGCATGACCGCTGAGACCATTTTGACCAATGCGAAGCTCGTCCTACCCGATGCGGTGCTGGATGGCACGCTGGTGCTGCGTGATGGGCTGATTGCCGAAATCCAACCTGGCCGCAGCCAGGCGCAAGGCGCGCTTGATCTGGAAGGCGATCATCTGATCCCCGGCATTGTTGATGTCCACACGGATAATCTGGAACGCCAGGTGCTGCCGCGCGCCAATGCGCGCTGGCCGTCGCGTTCCGCCATGATTGCGCATGATGCGCAATGTGTTGCCGCTGGTGTCACCACGATTCTGGATGCGCTGTGCCTGGGTGATCTTGGCTTTGATACCGAACGCGGCCAGACCTTTCTGGATGGCGTCCGTGATCTGGATGAGCTTGCCGATATGGGCGCGCTGAAGGGCGAGCATTTCCTGCATCTGCGTTGCGAATTGCCGGCGCGTGACATGCCCCCGGCGCTTGACCCGGTGGCGGATCATCCGCGTGTGGTCATGGTAAGCCTGATGGATCACTCGCCAGGGGTTGGCCAGTATCGGGATCTGGTCCGCTACGCCGCCATGCGCAAACGCCAAACACAATGGACTGACGCTGAAGTGCAGGCGCGGATTGACAGCCTGCTGGCGCAGCGCGCGGAGCTTCGTGAAAAGCAGCGTGCCTGGCTTTTGGACCGTATTCGCCATCGCAATTTGCCATTGGCGTCCCATGATGATGATACGCCTTCCGAAATTGCGCGCAATTTGGCTGATGGCATCACGATTTCCGAGTTTCCTGTCACCATGGAAGCCGCGCGCGCCGCGCGGGATTTGCAGGTGGAAGTGATTGCCGGCGCGCCCAATATCGTGCGTGGCGGCAGCCATTCCGGCAATGTCGCCGCGGCTGATCTGGTGCGCGAAGGCCTCGCGCAGGCTTTCGCGTCAGACTACGTTCCCGCTTCAATGCTGGAAGCCGCCTGGCGCGCGGTGGAGGCTGGCGGCATCACCCTGCCACAGGCGATTTCGATGGTGACGGATACGCCAGCGCGCATGGCAAGGCTTGCTGATCGCGGGCGGCTCACGCCGGGCCTCAAGGCCGATCTGGTGCGCGTGCGCAGCATTGGCGATATGCCGCTCGTGCGCGGCGTTTGGCGTGCCGGAGAACGCATTGCGTGATGCCCTACCGGATTGCGCTTTACTATGCGCCGGCACCAGATGATCCCTTGCACGAACCTACCTCTGCCTGGCTGGGGCGCGATGCCGCGACCGGGGCAGCGCTGCCGCAAAAGCCTGTCGCTGGCGTTGATATTGCGGAGGTCACCGCCGATGCGCGCGGCTATGGGTTTCACGCCACGCTGAAGCCGCCCTTTCGTGTGCTGGGGGATGTGCAGGCCGCGCTGGAAACCGCGCGGGAATTTGCGGCACGAACCGCAGCTTTCGCGCTACCGCCGCTGCAGATTACCGATCTTGATGGCTTTCTGGCACTGCGTGAATCAACGCCCTGCCCTGCCCTGCAAGCGCTTGCCGATGGCGCGGTCACCGCGTTGGACGCGCATCGCGCGCCCGCAACCGAAGCTGAAATCGCCCGCCGTAAACCGGAAAAACTCAGCCCGCGTCAGCGCGCCTACCTGCAAGATTGGGGTTATCCCTATGTCTTTGCCGAATGGCGCTTTCACATGACGCTCACGCGACGCCTGACGCATATTGAAAAAGCCGTCATTCTGCCCGCAGTCACGGAAGCGCTGGGCGATGCGCCAGCCTTAAGCCGCACCATTTCAGATATTTGTGTCTTCGCCCAAGCCGCACCAGGCGGGCCCTTCACCATCCTTGAGCGTCTGACGCTGCGCGGTTGAGCGCGGCCAGCACGCGCGCGACACCTTCTGCCACATCGGCATCATTCATCACCCGTTCAATATCCAGGCCTTCTGGCAGCACGACCTCACGCGCCAAGCGCCCGGCGATATCGGCAGCGCTTTCCCGACCACGCGCGGCCAGGCGTGCGGCCAGAACCTCGATCGGGGCAGTGATATTCAGCACCCGCAAGGCGTAGCGCGTGCTGGCTTCGGGCAGGACAGCGCGGGACAGATTGGCAATAACCACGCGACGGGCCGCCATATCCGCTTCAATGTCGCGCGGAATGCCGTAATGCAGCCCATGCGCTTGCCAGTGCAACGCAAAGCCACCGGCATCGCGCCGCGCGGCAAAATCGGTATCGCTCAACGCCTCATGATCCTCACCGCCAGCCTCGGTGGCGCGCGTGATGGCGCGGCGCACAAAGCGAAAGCGGGTATCCTGTGCCAAGGCAGCGCGCGCGCCGGCCATCAACGTATCCTTGCCCGCGCCAGAGGGCCCCACAACCGCAATCAGCATCGCCTATACCACCGGCTTCCGGCGCAATTCCGGTTCCAGCAATTGCGTGAAGACATCGGCGCCAACGCGCGCCAAGGCGCCATCATCCAAGGCAGCGCGCAGATCATCCGCATTGCGTAGATTCTTGTATTCATCGCGATAGTCGAAGCCCGCAGATCGCGCCAGCAGATGCACCCAATTCATGACGGTCATGGCGCGCCCGCGTTCCAAGGCCACGGCTTCGCGGTGGCAGGAATGGAAAATGGTGCAAAGCGTATCCGCCCCGTGGCGCGCCATGGCCGCCAGATTGGCCTCATGTGCGGCGGCCAAGGCACCGGGCACGCCGGCCAAAGCGGAACACATATGACCGGGCAGCGCTTCCTCATCCTCCACCAAATCAAGCCCGGGGATCAGGCGCAGCAGGCTTGAGACAAGATCATTCACCGCAACACGCGGTTGAAACCCGGCATGGCTATGCAGCAAAACGCGCCTTGGCACAGGATGCACCAGCAATTTCTGCAAGGCAGCGCGGCGTTCCCACAGCACTTCGGTCACATGCGTCGTTGCGAATTGCGCCGGCGTTTCCGGCGCCATCAGATCATCCATATTCATATGGCAGGAAGGGCACCAGGTGATCACCTTATCGCGCCCTGTCGCATTGAAGGCCGCAAGGGTGCGCCGCCCCATGCCTTCGGTGATGCGCGCATTGTGTTCCGTGGTTGAACCGCAGCAATGCGAAGGCCCGCCGCGCGGCGCGGCATCCACGCCAACCGCTTCAAGAAATCGTGCCGTCAGGCGCAGAATGTCACCATGGCGCAGCAGATTGCAGCCATACCAGAAGACCGCGCGTTCCACCGGCAAGGGATGATGCGTTACAGCCATTCCGCTTGCTCCTGTTCTGTCAGGCCAAGCCGCGCAAAGCCCTTCACGCGGGCGGACCAGCCGCTATCCGTCTTTACCGGCAGTAGTGGCACACCATCCAAGGCGCCGCGGGCGCGCATGCTGGCAAAGCGCATCATCAGGGCGACATCCAGCTTTTCGGGGCAGGCGCTGTTGCAGGCGGCACTTCGCGTACAGGCGCTGATCCAGGCCAGCGAAACACGCGATGCTTCCTCACCGCGCAGCAGCGCCCGCATCCCTGAGGCGACCGCGGCTGGATCGGCCTCCGCCACACCGGCAGCAAAACGCGTCATGGGGCAGGCTTGCACGCAGGCGCCACAGGCCGTGCAGGCTTCCGCCATGCGCGCCCCCTCGGTTGCGATGCGCGCGGCCAGACTCATCGCTTTGCGCCAATCACCGCAATGGCTTCAATTTCAATGCGCGTCAGCGGCGTGGTGAAGCTTGCCCCACCCACACAAGTGCTGGCGGGCGGCACAGCAAGCGGCGCCAGGATGCGTCGGCGCACCGCATCAAAGCCCGCATAATCGCGCATATCCGAAAGATAGGTATTCAGCTTCAGTACATCGGCGAAGCTGCCGCCTTCCTCAGCCAGGGCGCGCGTCAGGCGCGCGAAACATTCCTCGGCCTGCGCTTCCACGCCTTGCGCTTCAGCAGCACTACCGCGCGCCGTGACACCGGAACAGAACACCAGCTTGGCACCGCCCGGCAAAGGCAGGCTACGCGTCGGTGCAAAGGCGGGTTTGGTCGGGGTGGTTTCGGCCATGGCTGCGATCCTTGAAAACAGCGCCAGCTTGCCGCGCCCTGGCCGCGCAATACAAGCTCAATAACGGCGCAGCGGCACACGCCAGGCCATGATGGCAGCGGCGCCCACCAGCACGGCGGCGATGATGAAAAGGCCGCGAAAGGGCTCGGCCAAGGCAGCGCGCAAGCCGGCAATCCCATCGCCGCCCATGCGCGCGCCCAAAGCGCCGGCATCGGTGACGAGTGCGGCGAAACCCTCGGTCAGGGCGGGCGCAAACAGGGCCATGGCGCCGAAAATCGCCGCCGCCGCCACAGCCGCGCCAAGTGCCGCGCCGAAATTGCGCGAAAACGCCACACCCGCCGCCGCAATGCCAAGCCGCCCCTGCCCCGCCGCCGCCTGCACCGTGGTCTGCACCACCGGATAGGATGTGCCGGACCCGAAAGTCGCCACCCCCAAAAGCGCCAACATCAGCCAAAGCGGCATCGCCGGAGCATAGACCGCCAGCAGGCTCCAGATCAGTGCTGCGACCGGCAGGCCAATGCTCGGCCACAGCATGGCATGACCGGTGCGCGCCACCATCTTGCCCGAGAAAAACGCGCCCAATGAGGAACCGATGGAAATCGCGAGCAGCACCAGCCCAGCAGAAGCCGGATCATAACCACGCACCACTTGCAGCCAAAGCGGCAGGAAGGAAATCAACCCGACCTGCGCCGCCACCACCAGGATCGAAAGAATCAACAGGCGCCAAATGCTCGCCTCGGCAAATAAGGGCAGCGGCAAAAGCGGTTCCGGCTGGCGGCGTTCCACACGCAGCAACGTGACACCAGCAAAAAGCGCCAGCGCGACCAGGCCTAGGATCAAGGGCAGATAGGCCGCATCAAAACGCCGCGCGCGGTCCAGCGCCACCAAAGCCGCGCCCATGGTCAGCACAAACAGCGCAAGCCCCAGCCAATCAAAACGCCAGCGCCGCCCGGCATGGTCCGGCACAATATCGGGCAGCCGACGCGCGATATAGGCGCAGACCAAGGGCAGGGGCAGCAGGAACCAGAAGATATAGCGCCAGCCGAAAGCCTGGGTGATGAAGCCGCCCGCCACCGGCCCGAAGGCCGAGGCAAAACCATAAGCGCCCGCAATCCAGGCCTGGAATTTGCCGCGTTCGCGCGGTGGCACAGTCTCACCGATCAGGGCCTGGGTCAGTGTCAGCAGCGCGCCACCGCCAAAGCCCTGGATCACGCGCGCCATGACCAGGCTTGGCAGATTGGGCGCCATCGCGCAGCCGGCGCAGCCCACAAAGAAAATCGTCAGCGCCACAAACAAAAGACGCCGCCGGCCAAAGAAATCGCCCAATTGGCCAAAGACCGGCGCGGCGCAGGTGGCGGCGACCAGATAGGCAATCAGGATCCAGGAAACACGCTCGATCCCGCCCATATCGGTCGCGATATCGGCAAGCGCGGTTGCGACAATGGTCTGATCCACTGCCGAGAGGAAAATCACCAGCGCAATCGCGGGAAAGCCGCGCAGGAAACGCGCGCGAAGCTCGTTGGCCGGATCAGCCGCCATCACAGGGCGCCGCTGCG
>JBIIIE010000048.1:0-12696 GCA_044235135.1 Roseomonas sp.
TTCCTGCAAGGCGCGGCCTTCCGGCCCGGCCTCGGCAAAGCCATCGGCCAGAATGGCGGCGACAGGAATGCGCTTTTCCGCCACCGCCGCGATCTGCCCTTCCACATGCTGCGTGCCGAGCAACAAATAGGCGAGGTCAATCTCACCGGGCACATCAGCCAGACGCGGATAGGCGCGTTCGCCAAGAATCGTCTCAGCACTTGGATTGATCGGGAAGAGCTCTCCGGTGAAACCATGCTTGCGCAGATAGACCTGTGCGCGCGCGGTCAGGCGCTTCGGGTCCGATGAACCCCCAATAAGCGCAATGCGGCGCGGGTTGAGCAGGGCAGAGGCAAGGCGATCCATTCGTCTAATCCGTCAATTCATCGAAGGGGCAACGCAGCCCTCAGGTGGTGATGCAGGTGCTGCGACATGCAGCGCGAGAAAGGCGATTTCCTGCGCGGTATCCGGCAGGGGGTTCAATTCATGGTCATGCAGGCTGACGCGCCCGGCGGCAATCCTTTCGCGCACCGCATGGCGCGCCAGCAATTCCCGCGTGGGGCGGATCAGCACGGCGCGGTCGCCCTCCGGCACGCCATCCAGCCCGGCAAAGATCACCAATGCCGCCGGACGAGACCAAACAAGCCGCGCCGACAATGGCCCAAGATGCCGCGCATTGGCAGCAAAGGCACATTCCGCTGCCGCATCAATCGCTTCCAAAGCGCCGCTTGGCGCCAGGCGCCGTGCGGCGGCCAGCACTTCCGGCGCTGCGGCGGCTGCCTGCCCCGATGCCAGGGCAAGCAGCGCCAGCGCGGCAAGGTTACGCGGCTTCAGACCGGGTCCCAGCAGAAGACATCGCCCGAACGTTCCAGCGCCGAGAAAGCGGGCTTCAGCGCCGGCAGGGCGTATTCTTCGATCATTTCCGGCGTCCAGCCTTCGCTGCGATGGATGCCGCGGATCGGGCGTGATTGGCTGTAGATGAAAATCTCATTCATGCGGGGTGAGAAGATTTGCCCCGTCACATCCTTCGCCGCATCGGACGCCAGAAACACCGCAAGCGGTGCATTCTTATCCGGCGTCATGCGCATGATGCGTTCAACGCGGCGCTTTTGTTCCGGTGTTTCGGCGGGGATGGAGCCTGTCATACGGCTCCAGGCGAAGGGGGCGATGCAATTCGACCGCACGCCAAACCGCGCCATATCCAGCGCGATGGATTTGGACAGCGCCACAATGCCAAGCTTGGCCGCCGAGTAATTCGCCTGGCCAAAATTACCGATCAGGCCAGATGTTGACGACATATGCACATAGGCGCCCGATTGCTGGGCGCGGAAATGCGTCGCCGCCGCGCGGGAGACATAAAAGGACCCGGAAAGATGCACGGCAATCACCGCATCCCATTCTTCCGGCGTCATGCGATGGAAAATCTGGTCGCGCAGAATGCCGGCATTATTCACCACGATATCAATGCGGCCGAAGTGATCCATCGCGGATTGCACGATTTTTTGCGCGGTTGCCCAAGTGGCCACGCTATCGGTGCAGATTTCGGAAGTGCCGCCATTTTGGGCAATGATTGCCTTGGTCTGTTGCGCCGGCGTGGCATCCAAGCCTTCGCCTGACAGCGACGCCCCCACGTCATTGATGATCACCTTCGCACCCTGACCCGCCATCATAATGGCGATTTCCCGGCCAATCCCGTTACCGGCACCGGTGACAATGGCAACCTTACCTTCAAGCATATTCGGCATCTGGCATTCCTCCTGCTTCTAAACGCGTCGGAGACTAGACCCGGCGTGCCGGGCCGTGAAGCCGGGTTGCCGCTTTGGGCTCATGGGCCTAGAGGGGCCTGAGACACAGGGGGCAGAATTGGCGTTGGTATCGCTACAGGGCGTGGGTAAAGTGTTTTCCGGTCGCACCGGCGCCTGGGAAGCCGTGCGCGATTTCAGCCTGGATTTGGCCGAAGGCGAATTCTTCTGCCTGCTCGGCACCTCGGGCTGCGGCAAGACCACGGTGCTGAACATGGTGGCGGGGTTCGAGGCGCCGACAGCGGGGCGCATCCTGCTGGGCGGCGCGCCAGTGCAAGGGCCAGGGGCTGATCGTGGCGTGGTCTTTCAGGGCCATGACAGCCTGTATGATTGGCTGACGGCGCTCGACAATATCGGCTTCGGCTTGCGGCTGCGCGGCATGGGCAAGGCCGAACGCCGCGCCAAGGCGGAACATTTTCTCCGCATGGTGGGCCTGACAGGGCAGGGGGCAAAGCACCCTTCGGAGCTTTCAGGCGGCATGAAGCAGCGCATTCAGATTGCGCGTGCCTTGGCCAATGACCCGCGCATGCTGCTGATGGATGAACCCTTCGGCGCTTTGGATGCCATGACGCGGGCGGTGCTGCAGGGCGAACTCAGCCGGATCTGGGCGGAAACCAAAAAGACCGTGCTGTTCATCACGCATGACATTGAAGAAGCCTGCGCGCTGGCGACGCGCATTGGCGTGATGCGTCGCGGGCCGGGCGGCACGCTGAAGGCCATTGTGCCGGTTGATCTGCCCTTCCCGCGCGAACGCACATCCGATGATTTCATGCGTGTGTTCCGCGACGTGCATGGCCTTATTCATGATGAGATTCACGGTGCGCATTGATCGCCTGACCACCATTGGTGGCTATATCGCGGGCTTCGCCCTGCTGTTTCTGATCTGGCATCTGGCGGCCACCTATTGGGTGAAATCCACCCTGTTTCCACCGCCCATGCCGGTGTTGGAACGCGGCTGGGTGCTGATTGAAGATGGCATCCTGCAAGAACAGATCATCGCGTCACTGAAGCGCATCGCGCAGGGCTTTCTGCTGGGCTCAGCCATTGGCATCCCGATCGGGCTTGCCATCGGGTCCTTCAAGCCGGTGCGCTGGCTGCTGGAACCCTGGACAGAATTCTTCCGCTTCATCCCGGCTGTCGCCATGATCACGGTTTCGGTGATCTGGTTTGGCATTGGGGAAGAAAGCAAGGTCTTCCTGATAGCCTATACCACCATCTTCGTGGTGATCATCTCAACCGCTGCCGGTGTAGGTGCCGTTGGGCGGGACAAGATACGCGCCGCGCAATGCCTTGGCGCCAATCGCTGGCAGGTCTTTGGCCTGGTCGCGCTGCCGGCCACCGTGCCCTATATCCTGACCGGCATGCGCCTTGCCATGTCCAATGCCTTTGTCACCATCGTGGCGGCGGAGTTGATCGCTTCCAATGATGGGCTTGGCAAAATGCTCTGGGATGCCAGGCTTTTCATGCAGATCGAGGATATTTTCGTGGCACTCGTGGCGCTTGGGCTTTTGGGCTTTGCCACTGATCGCAGTTTTCGCTTTCTGATCCGCGCCTTTGCCGGGCGCTTCAACGCAACCGTCTAAGAAAAGGGAGATTTCACCATGCTTCGTCGTTCCTTGCTGAGCCTGCCCGCCGCTGCGGCGGGTGCCTATATCCTGCCCGCTTCCGCGCAAGCACCCACCAAGATCACCATCGCGACCGGTGTTGATCCTTCCTTCGCGCAATTCTACGTGGCGAAGGAAGGCGGCTTTTTTGAACGCAATGGCCTGGATGTGACGGTGAATACCGGGCCTTCCGGCAGCGCCATGATTGCGTTTTTGATCGGCAATCAGATCAATGCCGCTTATGGCGCCGAACAGGCCGGCGTTTCCGCCCATGTGCGTGATGCCAATGTGGTCGCCGTTGCGGAAGGTGTGGCGCTGATGCGCTGGCTTTCCGTGGTGGGCCGCGGCGTTGATTCAATGGAAGCGCTGAAGGGCAAGCGCGTTGGTGTTGCGCGCGGCACGGGTAGTGAGACCTTCTGGCTTTCCGTGGTGGCGAAGCTCGGCCTCAATCAGGCCGATTACACCATTGTGAATGTGGAAGCGCCTGAGATGGTCGCTGCCATGGAACGCGGGAATATTGACGCCTTCGTCGTGTGGGAACCCTGGCCGACACGCGCGACGCGCGCCATTTCCGGCAGCAAGATCCTGCTCAGCAATGACCAGATCGCGATCCAGAGCAACTACATCTATCTGAACAAGGGTTGGGCGGAAGCCAATCGCGCCACCACCGAAAGGCTGATGCGTTCCCTGGTGCAGGCGACGGAATTCATCGGCAGCAATCGTGACCAGGCGGTGCAGCAGGTGGCGCGCTTCCTGCGCCAGGATCGCGCCTTCATCGCCGAACTGATGGGCAAGGTGGAATACCGCATGAACCTGACCAATGACAGCGTCGCCTTCGTGCAGCGCGCCATTGATCAGCTGCGCGGCATGAACCGCCTGGATCGCCCCGTCACCACGGATCAGGTGATCTGGAAGGCGCCCATGCAATGGGTCGCGCCGGATCGCGTGAAGATCTGAGGCAGAGTGTGGCGCTGAATTTCAGACGCGCCACGCCGGCGGATTTGCCCGCCATCATCGCGCTTCTGGCCGATGACAAGCTGGGTCAGGGGCGCGAAGATGCCGCTGACCCGCCCAACCCCGCCTATCTGGCTGCCTTTGCGGCGATTGACGCGGATGCCAATCAATTCCTGGCGGTGGTGGAAGAAGAAGGCCGGGTGATTGGCTGCCTGCAACTCAGCTTCATTCCAGGGCTGTCGCGGCTTGGCATGTGGCGCGGGCAGATAGAAAGCGTGCGCATTGCCGCAGACCGGCGCGGTGATGGGCTTGGCCGGCAGATGTTCGAATGGGCCATTGCCGAATGCCGCGCCCGCGGCTGCGGGTTGGTGCAGCTCACCACCGATAAGCAAAGGCCAGAGGCGCTGCGCTTTTATGAAGGCCTTGGCTTCACCGCGAGTCATGAAGGCATGAAGCTTCCCCTGTAACACGCACGCCCTTTTCATGCCCGCGGCTTGGTGCGATGTAGCGCCATCATCATGCGGAGGATGCTGCCATGGCGCGTTTTGACCTTGCCCTGAAGGGCGGAGAATGTGTGATGCCCTGGGGGGTGGTGCGTGCCGATATCGGCATCCACGCCGGGCGCATCGCCGCCATTGGTGACCTGAGCGGGGCAGAGGCCGCGCAGACGGTGGATTGCAAGGGGCTTCATCTGCTGCCCGGCCTGATTGATCCGCATGTCCATTTGCGCGATCCGGGCGACCCAAAGGTGGAAACCATGGAAACCGGCACGCGCGCTGCCGTGCTGGGTGGCTTGGCCGCTGTATTCGACATGCCGAATACAACGCCCTCCATCACCAATACCGAAAGGCTGAATGCCAAGCGCGAATTCGTGAATGGCCACGCCTGGTGCGATATCGGGATTTATGTCGGCGGCACCAAGACGAATATCGCGGAACTCGCCGCGCTTGAGCTTGAGCCCAATGTCTGCGCCATCAAGATTTTCGCGGGGTCTTCCACCGGGGATTTGCTGGTGGAAGATGATGAAAGCCTGGAAGCGGTGATGCGTTCTGGCCGCCGCGCCATTTGCTATCATTCGGAAGATGAATATCGCCTGCAGGCGCGCAAACCGATGTTCACGCCGGGCATGCCGCATATCAACCACCAGGAATGGCGTGATGTGGAAACCGCGATGCTCGGCACACGCCGGCTGATGGCACTCGCCCGCAAGACCGGGCGGCGCGCGCATATCCTGCATGTCTCAACGGCTGAAGAATTGGCCTATCTTGCGGATTATCGCGATGTCGCAAGCTGCGAAGTGCTGCTGAACCATCTGACGCAAACCGATGAAGCCTATGGCCGCTTGGGTGGCTATGCGGTGATGAACCCGCCCATCCGCGATGCACGGCATTTGGAAGCGGCCTGGAAGGCCGTGGCCGATGGCACGGTGGATTGCGTGGGGTCTGACCACGCGCCGCATTCCCGCGCCGCCAAGGAACGCCCCTGGCCTGATACGGCGGCGGGGCTGACGGGCATTCAAACCATCGTGCCGCTGATGCTGGATCATGTGAGTGCGGGCCGGCTTTCCCTGCCAAGGCTTGCCGATTTGATGTGCGCGGGCCCCGCGCGGATTTATGGCGCCAAGACCAAAGGGCGGCTTGCGGTTGGCATGGATGGCGATGTGACGGTGGTGGATATGAAGAAAACCCGCACCATCGAAGATAGCTGGATTGTCTCGCCCTGCGGCTGGACGCCCTTCGCCGGGCATCGCTGTTCCGGCTGGCCGGTGATGACGGTGGTGCGCGGGCATATCGCCATGCGTGATGATGAGGTGCAGGGCGCCCCCCAGGGCAAGCCCGTGGATTTCATTGATACCAGGCGCGCTTGATGGCTGACGCGGCGTCTCAGGCAGCGGTGGAAGCGGCGATCACATCCCGCCGTTCCATCCGCGCCTTTCTGCCCAAGCCCGTGCCGCAAGCGGATGTGGAGCATTTGCTGGATGTCGCCGCGCGCGCCCCTTCGGGCAGCAATATCCAGCCCTGGAAGGTCCATGCGCTGGCCGGCGCGGCGCTGAAGCGGTTATGCGATGCGCTGATGGCGGAACATGCGGCGGGCATCTCGCCGGAATCCGAATACCAGTATTACCCGCGCAAGTTTTTCGAACCCTATCACAGCCGCCGCCGCAAGGTGGGCTGGGACCTTTATGGCCTGCTTGGCATCGGCAAGGGTGAGGCTGAACGCATGCGCGCCCAGCATGGCCGCAACCTGATTTTCTTCGATGCGCCGGTGGGCTTGATCTTCACCATCCATCGCGATCTGGAACAGGGTTCCTGGCTGGATTACGGCATGTTCTTGCAGAATGTGATGGTGGCGGCGCGCGGCATGGGGCTGGATACCTGCCCGCAAGCGGCCTTCATGCCTTATCACCGCACCATCCAGACCATGCTGGAAATTCCGCCCGAGGAAATGCTCGTCTGCGGCATGGCGCTTGGCTATGCCGATCCAGCGGCGGTGGAAAATGGCTTAGTGACGGAACGCGCCCCGGCGCGGGAATTCGGGCGTTTCGTGGGCTGGGACGAATAGCGGCCTTGGCGTTTCTCCGTTAGACTCACGCTGAACCGGAGGAAACATCATGTCCCAAAAGCTTTTCCCGACATCGCTGGTCGGTTCCTACCCCCAGCCCGAATGGTTGATAGATCGCGCGAAGCTTGCCGGGCGTTTTCCGCCGCGTGTGCGCGCCCGCGAATTATGGCGCGTGGCGCCGGAATTTCTCGATCAGGCGCAGGATGATGCGACGCTGATCGCGATACGCGATCAGGAACGCGCCGGGCTTGATATCATCACCGATGGCGAAATGCGGCGCGAAAGCTATTCCAACCGCTTCGCCACCGCGCTGGATGGCGTGGATATGGAAAACCACGGCACCGCGCTGGATCGGAGCGGCCATCCCAATCCCGTGCCGCGCGTTGTCGGGCGCATCCAGCGCCGCCATGCGGTGGAAACGCGCGATGTCGCCTTTCTGCGCGCCAATACCGATCGGAAAATAAAGATCACCGTGCCTGGCCCCTTCACCATGGCGCAGCAGGCGCAGAATGATTTCTACAAGGATGAGGCCGAGATGGCGCATGACTACGCCGTTGCGGTGAATGCCGAAATCAAGGATCTTTTCGCCGCCGGCGCTGATTATGTGCAGGTGGATGAACCCTATATGCAGGCGCGGCCGGAAAAGGCGCGCGCCTATGGCCTGGCGGCGCTGGATCGCGCACTTGAAGGCGTGGAAGGCCAAACCGCGGTGCATATCTGCTTCGGCTATGCCGCCATCATTCACGCGCGGCCCACCGGCTATTCCTTCCTGCCGGAATTGTGCAAATGCCGCGTGCGGCAGATTTCAATCGAAACCGCACAATCCAATCTGGATACCTCGGTGCTCAAGAATTTTCCTGAGCAGACCATCATTCTGGGCGTGATTGATCTTGCTTCGCATAAGGTTGAAACGCCGGAAATTGTGGCTCAGCGCATCCGCCGCGCGCTGCCGCATATTGACCCGGCGCGTATTATTCTGGCGCCTGATTGCGGCATGAAATACCTGCCGAGGGATATCGCCTTTGGCAAGATGCGCGCCATGGTGGAAGGTGCCGCGATTGTGCGGCGTGAAGTGACAGGGGAAGCGTGATGAAGCCCTGCCTGCCGCCGCTTGCCACCACGCCGCGCCCTTCCTGGCGCGCACCGGCACTTTCCTGCGATTGCCATTTCCATATTTTCGGCCCCTATGATCGCTTTCCGCTAGATGCCGGGCGGCATTATGACCCGCAGGCGGCCACCATTGC
Source organism: Roseomonas sp. (assembly GCA_044235135.1). Lineage (GTDB taxonomy): Bacteria > Pseudomonadota > Alphaproteobacteria > Acetobacterales > Acetobacteraceae > Neoroseomonas. The sequence goes on from JBIIIE010000048.1 coordinate 8,146, forward strand.
CGATTACCAGCGCATGGCAAATGCGCTTGGCATTGAACGCATGGTGATTGTGCAGCCGAGTGTCTATGGCACGCAAAACGAAGTCTCGCTGGACGCCGCCGAAGAATTCGGCCTGGATCGCGCGCGCGTTGTTGTCGTGATTGATGACAGCTTCGATGAAGCTGCGCTCAAGAAACTCCATGCGCGCGGCACGCGCGGCGTGCGCTTCAATGCCGTCAGCGGCAATGGCACACCGCTTGAGCAGTTGGAGGCTTTGGCGCGGCGCATCGCGCCGCTTGGCTGGCATTTGCAACTTTACGCGGAAGGCCATCAGCTTCCCGAACTCGCGCCGCGTTTGGCGACGCTGCCGGTGCCGGTGGTGGTGGATCACATGGGCGGCGTGAAAACCAGCGAGGGTCTGAATGGCGCCGGCTTCAAGGCTTTGTTGAAAATGCTGGAAAGCCCGCGCTGCTGGGTGAAGATTTCCGGCTATCGCATCTCAGCCGGGCCGCCCTTCGCCGATGTTGCGCCCTTCGCGCGCGCGCTGTTGGATGCCGCGCCGGATCGCGCCGTTTGGGGCACGGATTGGCCGCATCCAAGCTTGCAGAATTGGATGCCGGAAGATGGGCATTTGCTCGATCTGCTCGGCCAATGGGCGCCGCGTGATGCAGAACGCCACCGTGTGCTGGTGGAAAACCCCGCGCGGCTTTACGGGTTTTGAGCATTTTCAAGCCAAGTGGAAACACTTGGCTTGAAATGGCTCCAGCCTCAACCCTTGCGGGTTGCTTCATAGCGCGCCTTGGTCTCCGCATTGGGCGGATAGAGCCCCGGCAGCGGCACGCCCTTGCCCACTTCTTCCATGATCCAGGCTTCCAGGCGTTCCTGTTCCACCGCGGCGTCCACCACGGCATCCAGCAGCGCTTGCGGGATCACCACCGCGCCATCGGCATCCGCCACAATGATATCGCCGGGCACCACAGTCACGCCGCCGCAGCCAATGGTTTCCTGCCAGCCGACGAAATTCAACGCCGCCACCGAAGCCGGCGCAACATAGCCCTGGCAATACACCGGCAAGCCCGTGCCGATCACGCCCGCGCCATCGCGCACCACGCCATCCGTCACCAGGCCAGCGACACCCTTCTTCGCCATGCGCGCGCACAGGATATCGCCGAAAATTCCGGCTGCCTTGCTGCCCATCGCATCCGCCACGGCAACGCAACCTTCGGGCATTTCTTCAATCGCCGCACGCGTCGAACGTGGGGAAGACCAGCTATCCACCGTCGCCAAATCTTCCCGCGTCGGCGTGAAGCGCAGCGTAAAGGCAGGGCCCACAATGCGGCGGCGATCGCCCTGCACAATCGGGTTCGAACCCGCAATGTAGCAAAACCGCACCCCCTTCTTGAGCAGCACGGTGGTCAGCGTTGCAGTGGTAACCGTTTCAAGCGCGGTTTTCTGGGCTTGGGTCAGGGCCATGGAGGTTCCTTTCAATATCTCGCGCTTCAATACAGCGCCCGCGCCATGGGGCAAGGTGCGGAACCTCAGCTGCGCGACCAGCCAATCCGCCCCATTGCACCGCAAGCCGCGCAATCGGGCTTCCAGGCGCTGTGTTCCGCGCCACAGGCATCGCAGCGCCAGCGCGGCGCGCCGGCGGCATTGGCGGCTTCGCGCAGCCAGGCGGCCTCAGCGGCGCGGCCTTCGGCGCTATCGCCATGCTCGGCGCGTTCCAATTCCGCGAAAAGCAGATAGGCGCGCCGATCCCCCGCACCACTCGCCAGCAGCCCATCCAGTTCACTGCGCGCCCGACCCGTGAGCCCCGCCGCCAAAGCGACACGCGCCATCAAAAGCCGCGCTTCGGGATGGGTAGGGTTGCGATGCGTGAGGTCCTCCACCGCCTTCACGCGGGCGAGTGGCGCCGGCACGGCCTCCACCCAAGCCGCGCCCACACTAGGATGCGGTGCGGCATTCCAGGCCGCTTCCAAAACGCCACGTGCACGGCGCTGGCTGCCGGCGGCCATCAGGCGCGCCGCCTGCGCCAAGGCCGCCGGGGCGAATTTCACATCCGCCGCAACCGCTTGCTTTTCCAACTCCGCCGCCTTGGAGGCATCGGGCTCCGCCGCTGCGGCTGCCAGCGCCAAGGCAGCGCGCGGACCATCGGGTGGGCAAAGCGCCAGCGCCTCACGCCAATCCCTTGTGCGTTCCGCGAGCAGGCGGCGTTCCTCGCGCAGCCACGCCGCACCTGGTTGCGCGGCCTCTGCTTCCCGCGCCAGGCGCTGGGCTTCGGGCCAATCCTCGCGCTGCATCGCCTGCCGCAGCAACCCGCGCAGGCCAAGGAAGCGCGCCGCTGGATCATCCGCCAATTTCTTGAAAATCGCCCCGGCAGCATCTTCCTTGCCGGCGAGTTTCTCGGCTTCCGCGGCCAGCAACAGGGTTTGCGGCGTATCGCCCAAAACTGCCCGGGCGCGGCGGGTTTCTTCCAGGGCGCGCGGGGCGGTGCCGGCACCAAGCGCAATCAGCGCGCGCGTGATGGCCAGTTCGCCATCGGCCCGGCGTCGCGCGGCGCGGCGCAGCCCCATCCTGCCCGGCACACCCCGAGACCATGACCAAAGCCGCAAGGCGCCATGCAGCAGAATAAAGCCCAGCGCCAGAAGTGCGGCCGCCACCGGCACGGGCAGGCCGATCCAGAACTCGCCGGCGCGGATTTCAACCGTGCCGCCCAGCCTCAGCAACCAAAGCGTGATCGCGGCGACACCAATCAGCGCCGCCAGCAGCAAAAGCGCCCTGCGCATGGCGCCTCAGCCCCCGGCCAGGGTGATGATGGCCGCGCGCGCCGCCAACAGGGCCTGGGCTTCCGCTTCCCAGGCGCCAAGCGCCGCGCGGGCAGCGGGCGGCAACGGCGAAAGCCTGCCCAAAGCCCCTGGCAGATCGCCCGCTTCCAAAGCCCGGCGCGCCGATTCCAAAGCGGCGGCGGCCTCATCACCCCAAATCACCGTCTCACCGCGCCGGATGGTGATCAGCCCCGCCAGCCTCGCAGAGGCGCTTTCCAGAATGGATTGCCCGTCCCGCGCTGGTTCACTCGCGGCCCGCGCCGCGCGGGCGGCATCTTCAAACGCCAAACGAAGTGCCGCTTCGGTCGGCGGACTGGCCGAGGCGAAGCGGCTCAGCGCTGCCGGTGGGTTGGGGAAGGGTGCCAGTGTGGGACCCAGCGCCTGCCCCGCATCCAGCCGCGCGCGCAGCGCGGCAATGGCCTGCACGCGATTGGTCCGCGCCTCAAGCCCCGCAATGCGCGATTGCGCCGCTTCAAGCGCCTGCATCCGGGCGCCAAGCGCCGATTCGGCGCCGGCCAGCCTGCCTTCCAAGGCAGTGCCAGCGGCCGCGATGCGTTCGCCTTCAAGCTTTTCGGCGGCTTCCAGGCGCGAGAGCAGGCTGCGCGCCAGGTCTTCGGTCCGGCGCAAAGCCTCGGCATCGGCGGCTTGCAGCCGGGCGGCCAGCGCATCCTGGCGTTCCGTCAGGCGATCCAACCTTGTGGCCAGGGTTTCCGCCAAGGCGCGGGGCGCGAGGCCGGAGACATCAAGGCTTGGCGCGGGCCTGCCTTCCAAGCCAGCAAGCCGGGCTTCCAGCGCTTCAAGCCTTTGCGCCATCGGCGCCAGATCCGGCGCCGCAGCAGCGCGCGGCCTGGCTTCCAGCGCGGTAATGCGGGCTTCCAAAGGCGCGGCACTGAAACCGGGCCGGGCTTCCAAAGCGGCGAGCCGCGCTTCCAGGGGGCCAAGATTGGGCAAAGGCGGGGCGCTTGGTCGGGGCGTGATCAGCAGCCAGGCAAGCGCCAATACCAGCACCGCGCCGCCGGCAAAAAGCGGCAGCAAAAGCGGATCAAGGCGGCGCTTGGGGGCGGGGGAGGTATCGCTCATGCCGGCGTCTTTAGCACATCCGCGGGGCCAAGGCATGCCAACAAGGCGGCGTGATCTGGCCGGCTTGCCGTGCGGATTTCCGCCCAGGGCAGGGCGGCAAGGGCGGCGGCAATGCGCGGGCTGAGCGCGATGGCGATGATGTTCTGGGCTGCCTTGTGCAAACCGGCATCACGCAGCAAACGCATCGCCTCCTGCGCGGAGCGTGGCGAGGTGAAAAGCGCGGCATGGACGCGCCCTTCCCGAATGGCTTGGCGCGCTTCTGCTGGCAGTTCGGTGCTGGGCCGCGCGGCATAAACCACGCGGCGGATCACGCGAAACCCCTTGGCGCGCAAAGCAGCGGCGAGATCAAGCGCATAGCCTTCCCCAACCGCGAGGCAAAGCGTGCCTGCTTCGGGCTTTAGTGTTGCGCCAATCAGCGCCGAGAGCGCCTGCGCATCCCCTGCCGCGGCACGCACATCGGCAAAACCGCGTGCGCGGGCCTCGGAGGCGGTCGCTTCGCCCACCGCAATCACGGGTAGCACGGCGGGTGGCAAAGCGCGGGCCGCGGCGCGGCTGGTGATGATGATCGCCTGGCAATTGCCGGGCGCCTTGAAGGGCAGGGCGGTCAGCGCCAGCGCGGGCGCCAGCACCGCTTCCCAACCAAGGGCTGCAACCGCGTGCGCGGACT
>JBIIIE010000323.1:0-3604 GCA_044235135.1 Roseomonas sp.
TCAGATCATCAGCGGCGGTCGTGGTCATGTGTTGCTCTCCAATCCGGCCAGCAGGCCAGGTGCCGGGGCATCCCGCCCGGCGGCCCAGCCCGGCAAGGCGCGGGCCAACGCAGTATCCTCTGCCGCGGCGGCCAGGGCCAGACCCAAAAGCGGGGCGAATTTGAAGCCATGGCCGGAAAAGCCGGACATGACAAAGCAAGCCGGCGCCAAGGCTTCCAGGATGAATTCCTCCCGGTCTTCCACATCATAGTAGCAGGCTTGCGCGCCAAGCACGCGGTAGCCTGCCGCATTGATCAGGCGCGGGCGGGCGAAGGCCAGAATTTCCTCGATTTCTGAGGGCGTTGCAGCACGCGGATCGGCCCCCGCATCGCCCTGGCGGGAAAAGCGGTGATCGCCAATCTTGAGCGCAGTGCCCCCCACCGGCGGCACGGCGTAGAACCCGCCATCCTCAGCCAGATCAAGCAGCATGGGTGCGGCTTCCCAAGCGGCGCGAAATTCGGGCGGCGCTTCCAGCCGCACCAGGATTTGCCGGGACGGCACCACGCGCGCAGCCAGACCCGTGCCAGCCAGCTTCGGCCCCCAAGGGCCAGCGGCCAGCACCAGCAGATCGGCGCTGCGTTCCTCACCATTGGTCAGGCGCAGTGCGGCGCGTTCCGGCAAGGCGGCGGCGACCTCGGCAGCTTCGAACACCCCGCCTTGCGCCGAAAGTTGCGCGGCAAGCCCTGCAACAATGCGATCCGCGAACAAAACCCCGCCTCGTGGCAAGGTGAAGGCATCGGCAATTCCCTGGCCAGACAGCATGGGAAAGCGTCGGGTGATATCGCCTGGCGCCAGATCGGCGCAGGCATGGCCATCGGCGCTGAGCGCGGCGCGGCTTTCCGCCAGCCAGCCACCCGGATGATCCGCCAAAGCCAGCACGCCGGTTTCTACATAATGGCGCGCCCCCAGCGCGGCCCAGATCATTTCCCAAGCCTGATAGGCAGGGTCAATCATCCGCATATAGCCTGCCTGCGCGCCATAGGCGTGGCGGATCAGGCGGTGCTGATCCACGGATGCACCGCGCGGATTGGGGATGGGGGATTGTTCCACCACGCGCACCTGCCAGCCTGCACGCATGAGCGCCCAGGCGGAGCAAAGCCCCATAATGCCGGCGCCGAGGATAAGGGCGGTTTTCTGAGTGGCCATGTTGTTAACCTATGCCGGTTTGGGCGGGGAATGGGAATGGGGTATGGAAGGGCGTTGCTCAGAAGGGCAGAACGATAAGGTGAAGACAGCAGCGTTTTTCCATTGTTGTTCACCGAAGGTAAGTTTAATATTCAGGAAGGTTTGCGTGACGAAATATTCCCTGCGCGCTTCAGACGAAGGTTAATGGATGCCCATTATCACCGGCACTTCGGGCGATGACATCATCACGCCGGATTACATTTCCCCCGGCGTTAACGGCGGCCAGCCCGGTGCCGGCAACGACATCATTTATGGGGATGATGGTGAGGATTCGCTTTCGGGCGGTGGCGGCACTGATCAGATTTTCGGCGGCGCGCATAACGACACGATCCTCGGCGGGGAGGGTTTCGCGGAAAATCTCAACGGCGAGGCAGATGACGATAGGCTGATCGGGGGCAGTGGCTCTCAGCAAACGCTTTATGGCGGTGCGGGAAGTGACTCTCTTATCAGTGGCAGTGGCGCTTTACAGGAGCTTTACGGCGGCGCCGGTGCGGATTGCCTGATGGGCGGCGTGCATATCGATCCTTCCGCGACAAGTTTTCAGTATTTCTATGGCGATGATGGCCCAGGCTACAGTTATATTACAGGTGGTGCCGATACCCTGGTGGGTGGTGAAGGCACCATGCAGGAATTCCAGGGCGGGGATGGGGACGACCGGCTGATTGGCGGCAGCGGCCGGTACCAAAGATTTATCGGCGTAGATGGCAATGACATCCTGATCGCCGGCAATGGCAATGATCAATATTTGTCTGGCGGCGATCATGACGATAGCCTGATCGGCGGTAATGGGTCGGACCAGCAAATCTTTGGTGATAATGGGCACGATACGCTGGTTGCGGGTAGCGGGAATAATCAGCAGCTTGGCGGCGACGAAGGCAATGACAGCCTTTGGGGCGCCGATGGAAATGGCTCTTCCCTATACCTCGCGGGCGGCGGCGGGGACGACACTATCATCGGCAATAATGTTCAGCCGGGCGGTACGCCATATGTGTTTTGGGCCCAATTATTCGGCGATGCCGGCAATGATAGTCTGGTCGCTGGCACTGGCGACGTGCAGATGCTTTATGGCGATGATGGTGACGATACGCTGGTCGGCAATACCAGCGTGGACCCGTTTGGTTTCGGCATTGGCATCAGCCAGGACTTCCAAGGCGGGATCGGCCACGATAGCATCGTCGGCGGTGATGGCGTTTTCCAGAGGCTTTTTGGTCAAGATGGCAATGATGTGCTGCGTGCCGGTGCCCGCGCCCTGCAAACCCTCGATGGCGGGGCTGACCAGGACACGCTGTTTGGCGCCTTTGCGCAGCAATGGCTTGAAGGCGGAGATGGTGAAGACAGTATTGAAGCCGACCTGCAGGCCTACATCAACACTCTGCTGGGCGGCGCCGGCGATGACACGCTGATTGGTGGCGGTTCAGCATTTGCAGGCGATAGCCTGTTTGGCGGCGCCGGCAATGACTGGCTCGATTTCCGCGGTGGCGATGATCAGCACAGCTATGTCTTCGGCACCGGCAATGACACGCTGGAAGGCGGCGATGGGGCCGATACGCTCAATCTTGGTAGTGAAGGCTGGGTGCAGGGCGCCAGCGGTGAGTGGACCACCTATAGCGCGCTCGGCACAACGCTATACGCGCGCGGCTTCGAAAGCGTTGTCATTGCATCCACGATCGGCCCCAATGATCAGCTTCTGATCGGCCAGGACTTTGCCGAAACGATCCAGGGTTTCGATGGCAATGATACAATCCTTGGCCTTGGCGGCAATGACACGCTGGATGGTGGCGAACATAATGACAGCCTGGTTGGGGGCACGGGCGATGATTCCATGCTGGGCGGGAATGGCGCGGATACGCTATTGGGCGATGCCGGTGCTGATCGAATGTTTGGCGGGAATGGTGCGGATAGCCTTCGTGCCGGTAATGCCAATGGTCAACGCCTCTACGACGATGCCGGCAATGACACGCTGGTGTTGGGGGGTGGCAATGATCAGCTTGCTTTGGGCGGCGATGATAATGACAGCCTGATCGGCGGCACCGGCGATATCCACTCGCTGGACGGTGGGGCCGGCAATGACACGCTGATTGCCGGCACAGGGCAGTTCCAACTCCAATGGGGTGGCAGTGGCGCGGACTCGATTGTCGCGAGCCAATACGCCTCTGGCGAGGATGGCAATGACACGCTGGTCGCGCTGAACATCGGGAACGTCACTCTCTCTGGCGGCAATGACGCCGATAGCCTGCTGGCCGGTAATGCCAATGGTCAACGCCTATACAGCGAGGCCGGCAATGACACGCTGGTGTTGGGGGGTGGCAATGATCAGCTTGCTTTGGGCGGCGATGATAATGACAGCCTGATCGGCGGCACCGGCGATATCCACTCGCTG
>JBIIIE010000325.1:0-3602 GCA_044235135.1 Roseomonas sp.
GGCTTGGGCGATGATCCGGCGCATAGACAAGATCGGGCAATTCAATGAAGGGGATCACCTGATCAATATGGCGGATCAGGGCGGCATGGTCATTCAGCGCCGTTTCAACGCCGCCCATCCCGATACGCAGCAGCATATCCGCTTCCAGCACCGGCACGGCGGCGAAGCGGGCTTCGATCTCGGCGCCCGAGGTCGCGCGTAGGGTTGCTTGGAAAATGCTGCCGCGGATCGGGTGATCAATCCCGAAGCGCTGCTGAATGGCGGGGTTGGTCAGGCCAAGCTTGAACCCCACAACATCGCCGAGAGGTTGGGCGAAGATCGCAACAAGCTTGTCCTGCACGCAGCGCCCATCGGCGGGTGAGAGGGACGCGAAAGGTATCGGTGATTGGCGTTGCAGGATTTGCCCGGCAAAGCGCGCAATCGCCGCATCATCCGGGCAGGCAGCGCGTGCGGCAGGCGCCAGCGCCAAGCCCATCAGGATCGCAGCAAAAAACCGCCGCCCCATCACGGCCTGACCTGCCCCGTGCCGAAAATCTTGTAGCGATAGGTGCAGAGTTGTTCGAGCCCGACAGGACCCCGCGCATGCAGCCGCCCTGTCGCGATACCGATTTCCGCGCCGAAGCCGAATTCTCCGCCATCGCAGAATTGCGTGGAGGCGTTCCAAAGCCCAACGGCAGACGAAATGCCATCCAGGAATTGCTGTGCGGCCAAGGCATCTTCGGTGATGATCGCTTCCGTATGCTCACTGCCGAAGCGGCGGATATGGGCCAGCGCCTCGTCAACACCCGCAACAACCTTCACCGACAGGATCGCATCCAGCCATTCGGTGGCGTAGTCCTGATCGGTTGCGGGTTTGAGGTCCGGCACAATGGCGCGCGCGGCGTCATCGGCGCGGAAATCGCAGCCAAGGCCGCGCAAATCCGCAATCAGCGCGGGCAAAAGCGTGGGCGCGATGGCGGCATCAATCAGCAGGGTTTCCGTCGCGCCACAAACACCGGTGCGTCGCATCTTCGCATTGGCCAATACCGCGCGCGCCATGGCGTGATCCGCCCCGGCATGGATGTAGGTATGGCAAAGCCCTTCGGCATGGGCCAGCACCGGCACACGCGCTTCTTCCATAACGCGCGTGACCAGCCCCTTGCCGCCGCGCGGCACGATCAAATCAATCAGCCCCGAAGCGCGCAGCATGGCGCCCACAAAGGCCCGGTCAGCACTGGGTGCTACTTGCACCGCCGCTTCCGGCAGGCCGGCCAGCCTCAGCCCTTGCACCATGCAGGCATGAATGGCGGTGGCGCTGCGCAGACTTTCAGACCCGCCGCGCAAGATCACCGCATTGCCGGATTTCAAGCACAAGGCAGCGGCATCCGCCGTGACATTGGGCCGGCTTTCGAAAATCATGCCGATCACACCAAGCGGCTGCGCCACGCGCTGCAAGCGCAGCCCATTCGGGCGCTGCCATTCCGTCAACACGCGCCCCACCGGGTCAGGCAAGGCGGCCACTTCTTCAAGCCCCTTCGCCATGGCTTCCACCCGCGCCGGGTTCAGCAGCAGCCGGTCACGAAAGGCCGGGGTCAGCCCAGCTGCGGCGGCGATGTCCTCCGCATTGGCGGCGATGATCTGGGCTTCGCGTTCGCGCAGCGCCGCCGCCGCCAGCAACAACGCCTGATCCTTGATCGCGCTTGGCGCTACGGCCAGCGCGGCGGTTGCCGCGCGCGCGGCGCGGGCGGCGTCCTCAAGGGCCTTGGCGGGATCGGGGGGCATGGCGTTCACGGGCAGAAAATCCTTTCTGCCGCCTTATAAACGCATTAAGCCCCGCACGGCTATTCGATCTTGATGCCGCTTTCGCGAATGATCGGTTCCCATTTGGTGCGCTCCGCCGCCCAGGCAGTGGCGAATTCCCCAGGCGTGGAGGGCATGGCTTCCAGCCCATTGCGGTTCAGGATGCCGACCACATCGGGGTCTTCCAAGGCGATGCGCATGGCCTGGGCCAGGCGTTCCACAGCAGGTTCCGGCGTGCCGCGCGGCGCCACCACCGCATACCAGGATGGCACATTGAAGCCCGGCAGGCCGGTTTCCGCCACCGTTGGGATATCCGGCAAAAGCCGAGAACGCTGCAGCGTTGGCACCGCCAGCCCGCGCAGCCGACCCGCTTCGATATGGGTCTTCACCGAAGGCGAAGTCGGGAAGCCATAATCCAACCGGCCCGAAATCAAATCCGTCGCGACCAGACCACCGCCGCGGTAGGAAACCTCGATCGTTTCAATCCCAGCCATTTTTGCGAAAAGCAAACCGGCCAATTGGGGCGCGCTGCCAATGCCGCTATGACCCCAGGAGAGTTCCCCGGGGCGCGCCTTGGCGGCGGCGATGATATCAGCCGCCGTGCGCCAGGGGCGTTCGGCGGGCACTGTCAGAATGTTGAACAGATCAACGGCGATCGAAACCGGCACCAAATCCCGCGCTGGGTCTATCGGCAGGCGCATCACCATGGGGCTGATCACCAAGGCGCCGAGGGTGGCGAGCAGGATGGTATAGCCATCGGCGGGGCTGCGCGCGACCAGTTCTGTTGCAAGGTTGCTGCCGGCGCCGGGGCGGTTTTCCACAATCACCGGCTGGCCGAGCACTTCCGACATTTTGGGCGCGAAGGCGCGCGCTGAGATATCGGTGGCGCCACCTGGGGTGAAGCCCACCACCAGGCGGATCGGGCGATTGGGAAAGGGCGCCTGCGCCAAGGCGGGGGCAGCAAGCAAGGGGCTGGCCGCGATCAGGGCGCGGCGCGTTACGGTTTCTATCGGCATGAAGCTCCCTTTATCAGGCTTCGCCGGCGCTTGCATCCCCTGGCGCCATATGGACGCCGAAGCCTGGGAGTGGTTTTTTGCGCCGATGGATTTGCCGCTTTCCCCCCGCATCCGCGCCACTGGCGCCCCGCCCATTCCCGCCGTGCGCGGCTGGGCCGCCCGCTACCAGGGCGGTGCCGGACCTGTTTTGGACATGACTCAGGCCGTGCCGGGCTATCCGCCGCATGCGGAGTTGCTTGCGCGCCTGGCTGCCGCTGCGGGGGATGCGAAAACCGCCGGCTATGGCCCGATTGAAGGCGAAGCCGCGCTGCGGGAGGCCTTGGCCGCCGATATGGCGCGCGCCTATCAAGCGCGGATTGGGGCGGGCGATATCGCCATCACAGCCGGCGGCAATCTGGCCTTTACACTAACCATGATGACGCTGGCCGGCAGCGGCGATGCAGTGATGCTGCCCGCGCCCTGGTATTTCAACCACCGCATGGCTTTGGAAGCGCTTGGCATTCCCTGCCGCGTTTTGCCCTGCCGGGCCGAGGATGGCTTCCTGCCCGACCCGGCACTGGCGGCGACGCTGATGCAAGGCGTGCGCGCCGTGGTCTTGGTCACGCCGAACAACCCGACCGGCGCCACATACTCACCTGACCTCATCGCGCAATTTGCCAAGCTCTGCCGCGATCACGGCGCCTGGCTGGTGCTGGATGAAACCTATCGCGATTTCATCCCGGAAGCCGCCGGCGCGCCGCATGGGCTGTTGCAGGATGCGACATGGCGCGATCATGTTGTGCATCTCTATTCATTCTCGAAAGCCTA
>JBIIIE010000324.1:0-3602 GCA_044235135.1 Roseomonas sp.
GCAATGACACGCTCGATGGCGGCGAAGGTGATGACTCGCTCGATGGCGGCGCGGGCAATGATTGGGCGAGCTACGCCAATGCGGGCGGCGCTGTCACGGTTGATCTCAGCGCGGGCACCAGTTCCGGTGCGGATGGCAGTGACGATCTGACAGGGATTGAAAACGTCCTTGGCGGCATCGGCAATGACAGCATCCTGGGCGATAGCCTTAACAATCGTCTCGATGGCGGCGCGGGCAATGACACCGTCATCGGTGGTCAGGGCAGTGATTCCCTGGATGGCGGGACCGACATTGACCTTGTGGATTTCTCTGCGGTCACTGGAAATATATTCAAAAACACCACTAGTAACAATTTCAATTTCGATGGTGTATCCGCTCGTGTGGTCGGGTTTGAGCGATTTCTCCTCGGTTCCGGCAATGATCAGGTTTTTCTTGGCACTGCTACGCAGAGTGCAACGCTTGATGGCGGCGTGGGCAATGACGTCATCGTTTCCGGCTCGGGCGATGACAGCCTTTTTGGCGGCACCGGCAATGATGTACTAAATGGCACTGAAGGCAATGATACGCTGGATGGCGGCATCGGCGATGACGTATTGAGTGACGATGGGGGCAATGACTCATTTTTTGGCGGCGTTGGCAATGATGAGCTGACCCATGGTGATTTTGGTGGGGCTGCTGCCGATGCCACGCTTGATGGCGGCGAAGGTGATGACACGCTCGATGGCGGCGCGGGCAATGATTGGGCGAGCTACGCCAATGCGGGCGGCGCTGTCACGGTTGATCTCAGCGAGGGCACCAGTTCCGGTGCGGATGGCAGTGACGATCTGAAAGGGATTGAAAACGTCCTTGGCGGCATCGGCAATGACAGCATCCTGGGCGATGGCCTTACCAATGTGCTGGATGGCGGCAATGGCGATGACACGGTGCTTAGCTTTGTCGGCGATGACTCGGTGGTTGGCGGTGACGGCTCCGACTCGTTGATCGGCAATGAGGGTGCTGACACGTTGCTTGGCGGTACAGGCAGCGACACGCTGCTTGGCAATGAGCAAGCGGACAGCCTGGCCGGTGGCGATAACAACGACCTGCTGCAAGGCGGTCAGGATACCGATACCCTTGATGGCGGCGCGGGCGATGACACGCTGGCGGGCGGGCTTGGCGATGACCTGTTGGATGGCGGCACTGGCAATGACTTTGCCAGCTATGCCAGCGCAAACGCGGCAGTTGACGTTCAGCTCAATCCCAGCGGCGGGGCCGCAACCGGTGGTGGCGGCAGTGATGTCCTCAGCAATTTTGAAGGCGTCATCGGCAGCAACTTCAACGATACGCTGATCGGCAATGCCAGCGCCAATACGCTGATTGGTGGCGATGGCGTTGACAGCATGTCGGGCGGCGCCGGCAATGACTGGCTGGATTTCGGCGATGGCAATGACACGTTCACGCGTGGCACAAGCGAAAGCGGCAATGACACGCTGATCGGCGGTAATGGTTCGAATGACGTGCTCGATCTGCAAGACAATTGGGAACGTCTCGCAGACGAGGGTGGCTTCTCGCTCTATCGCGACGGTGCAGACACCATCTGGGCCCAGGGATGGGAAAGCATTGTCTGCTTCGCCGAAGGCACGCGGATTGTCACGCCCAATGGCGAAGACGCGGTGGAAAACCTCCGCGCCGGGGACATGGTGTTGGCCATGCGGGATGGTCAGGCAGGGTTTGAACCGCTCCGTTGGGTGGGCTTTATGGATGTGGCCGTGCCGCGCAATGCGGCCATGGCGGCCAAAACCGCGCCCATCCTGATCAAGGCCGGCGCATTGGCCCCCGGCATGCCGGCGCGTGATCTCCGCGTCAGTCCGGATCACGCGATGGAAGTGGATGGGCACCTCATCCCGGCGAAGCATCTGGTGAATGGTGAGAGCATTATCCAGGAAACCTGGTGTCGGCGCGTGCGCTACTTCCACCTTGAACTGGAAGCGCATGGGTTGCTGCTGTCTGAAGGCACCTGGTCTGAAAGCTATTTGGATGATGGCAATCGGCATGCCTTCAACAATGCGGCGCTCACTGGACTTTTCCTGGATTTCGAAGGCGCGCGTTCAAAAGGGCAGTATGACGACAAGGCCTGCCTGCCGGTGCTGCGCCAGGGGCTCAAGCTGGATGAAATCCATGGGCGGATCGCACTGCGCGCCGCTGAATTGGCGCAGCCCGAAAAGGGCCGTCGCCACGGGTAACGCCACCGCAACCGGGAAGCTGGCGACGGCTTCCCGATTGGCATAACGCTTACATGAAGCCTTGGCGGGGCTGATCTGCTAGCATTGCGCCATGGCATCGCGCGCGATTCGCATCCTTGGGCTTGATCCCGGCCTTCAGCATACCGGCTGGGGGCTGATTGAATCGGATGGCTATCGGCTGCGCTTTGTGGCCGAAGGCGTTGTCTCCACCTCCGCCCGGGATGCGCTTGGTGATCGGCTGCTGATCCTGCATCAGGGCCTGGCCGAGACCTTCGCCAATCTGCAACCAGATGAAGCGGCGGTGGAAAACACCTATGTCGCCCGCAACCCGGAAAGCGCACTCAAGCTTGGCCAGGCGCGCGGCGTGGTGATGCTGGCGCCCCGCCTGGCGGGCCTGCCGGTTGCGGAATATGGCGCCATGGAAGTGAAGCGCGCCGTGGTCGGCAATGGCCACGCCGCCAAGGAACAGGTGCAAGCCATGGTGCGCCATTTGCTGCCTGGTGTTGCGTTTCGTCGGGCCGATGCCGCGGATGCACTCGCGATTGCCATCTGCCACGCGCATCATCGGCAGACGAATAAGATGCTCGCAAAAGGTTATGTCACAGCATGATCGGCAAGCTCACCGGCCGGCTGGATAGCACCCATGAAGGCGGCTGCATCCTGGATGTGAATGGCGTTGGCTATCTGCTTTCCTGTTCGCGCAAGACGCTGGATGCACTGTCTGCCCGCGAAGGCCCACAGCGCGTGCTGGTCGAAACCCACCTCCGGCAAGACGCCATCACCCTATTCGGCTTCGCGGACGCCACCGAACGCGACGCCTTCCTGGCGCTGATCGAAGTCAAAACCGTAGGCCCCCAAAAAGCCCTGCTGGTGCTCTCCGGCCTCACCCCCGCCGAACTCGCCCACGTCATCGCCATCAAGGAACGTAAGCGCCTTGGCGCCGTAAAGGGTCTGGGTGCTGCCACCGCCAACCGCATCGTAGATGAACCCGCCATGCAAAAATGGGCGGTGGGTCGCGCCACCCCCAGCGAAGATGGCGAGGGCGCCAGCCCCGCCCCGAACAGCATGGAAGCAGACGCCATCTCCGCCCTGGTCAACCTCGGCCTGAAAAGCCCCGAAGCCACCAGCGCCATCACCCGCGCAGCCAAACGCCTCGGCCCCGACGCCACCCTCAACGACCTCATCCGAGACGGGCTTAAGGAGATGGCGCGGTGATGGGTGGGGTGGGTCTGCGGGGGCGCTGCCCCCGTGCCCCCGCCGGGGAGACAGTGTCTCCCCGGACCCCGCCTATACGGGGCCGTGTGGGGAGAGGGGCGCAGCGCGCCCGCTTGCCCGGCGCGCCCTTTGTGCCCCTCTCCCCACCCGGCCCCATGATGGAGG
>JBIIIE010000327.1:0-3588 GCA_044235135.1 Roseomonas sp.
CCGGCAGCAATATGCGCCTTGGCAATGGCATGTTCCGCTTTCGCGAAGCGCGCGACATGGGGGTGAATGTCGGCATCGGCACGGATGGGGCGAATTGTTCCGATAATCAGAACATGTATGAGGCGATGCGCTATGCCTCCATGCTGTCAAAAGTTCAAACTCCGGATCCGCGCCGCTGGGCAAGTGTGGAGGAAGTTTATGATGCCGCCACGCGTGGTTCCGCCCGCGCGCTTGGCTTCAAGGATATCGGCGCCATCGCGCCGGGCATGAAGGCGGATATCGTCTTCCTGGATCGGACATCGGTGAATTGGATCCCACATCATTGGACAGTCAATCAGCTGGTGCATACGGAAGATGGCACGGGGGTGCGGCATGTCATGATCGGCGGGCGTTTTGTGGTGCGTGATGGCCGCATTTTGACGATTGACCTCAATCGCCTTGCCAATGAGGCGGAGGCAGCGCGCGAAAGGCTTGAAGCGCTGAATACCGAATTCCGTGACCTGTATGACAAGCTGGAACCGGTAGTTGCATCTTTCTGCCCCGCCTTCGCGGCCCAGCCTTATCATTTGCGACGTTATCTTTGCGATGTGCCGGGCTAAGATGCGATGCTGGCCGGGTTTCCCGCTACGCGGCTTGCCGCCCAGCGAAGTGAACAAAAACCGGGCGTCAAGAAAGTGAAGCTGCCCGAAAAAGCATCAGAAGCCATACGCCAGGTTTTCCGAAGCCTACGGTTGGGGGCTTTCCGCTGTCCGTCATCGCATGAGCTTGGGCGGCATGGTTTTTGCCTCGAAAGATTTCTGAGATCGATGTTCAACGTGACGAGGGCCAGCCATTTGTTGTCATGAAAGACACCCAACAGATTCGGGCCTTGTCATGTTTTTCATTGCGCATTGGCCGTAGGGGATACGGTCAAGCTCAGATCACTCACGAACGGGAGACAGCTTTATGACATTGATGCAGAACCATCCTTCCCCTCGGCGTCGCGCTGGGCTTTTGGGGGCCGGCCTGCTTGCTGGCCTGGCCTTGATCGGGCTGGGCGCACCCGCGCAGGCGCAACGCGCTGAACCCTGCATCGGCGCCTCCTGGGAATTGACCGGGCCGCTGGCGCATACCGGTCTGCAAATCCGTTACGCGGTGGAAACCGCGATTGACGAAATCAACGCCGCCGGTGGTGTGCTTGGGCAAAGGTTGCGGCTGGTGGCTTATGATGACCAGGGTGAGCCAGCGCGCGCCGTGGATAATGCGCGGCGCATTGGTGAGCGCGATAATTGCATTGTCATGATGGGCGGCTTCCGCACCCCGAACGCCATTGCGCTGCGCGAACCGCTGGATGAGATGGGACTGCCCTGGATGGGCGTGATTTCCGCTGGCACCCAGGTGATTGAACATCCGAATGGTCGCAATAAATGGATGTTCCGTGTTTCCATGAAGGATCGTTGGGTCGCTCCTTTTCTTGTTGAGGCAGCGCGTGCACGCAGCCGCACCGGGCGCATTGGCCTGGTGTTTGAAGGCACTGCCTGGGGCCAGGGCGCGGTGCCCGATGTGACGAATGCCATGCGTGCAGCCGGGCTGACCTTGGCGGGTCAGGAAACCTACAACATCGCCGATCAGGACATGTCCGCGCAGCTTATCCGCCTGCGTGACGCGAATGTGGACACCATCATCCTCTATGGTGTTGACCGCGAGGCGACCAATCTTGTGCGTTCCATGGATCGGCTTGGCTATAAGCCGCAAATCGTCTCGGCCTGGGGCGTTGGGGTGCAGTTCGCACAAACTGCGGGTCCGCTTGCGGAAGGCGTGATTGTGGCCGGCACCTTCACCTGGATGGGGCAATTGTCTGAACGCGCGCAGGGCGTGCTGCAACGCATTCAGGCGAAATTCCCACAGGTGCGTGGCGCGCAGGACCTTCTTCTGCCCTCCGGCACGGCCAATGCCTATGATGCAACCTATATCATCGCCGAAACAATGAAGCTTGCTGGGCGCATTGATCGGGAAGCCTTCCGTCAGGCGCTTTATCGGGTGAATTACCAGGGCATCGTGACCAACTACGCCCCGGCCTTTGAGGCAAATCAGGAACGTCACGACGCCATCAAGCCGGAAGCCTATCGTTTGCTTGCCTTCCATAATGGGCAATTGGTCGCGATCGATCAGACTCCCTACGCCCAACCGCGCCGTTGAGAATACCGAAGGATTTGTTTCACAGTTTGAAGGGCCGCAACTGATGCGGCCCTTCTGCCACGCTTGAAGGGGTGCAGGCTTCGTGGAAGCGATATTGCAATATGTGCTGACCGGCCTTTCCGTCGGCAGCGTTTACGCGATGATAGCACTTGGTTTCTACGTGATGTGGAGCGCGGCCAAGGCAGTCAATTTCACCTATGGCGATGTCTTCATGCTGGGTGGCGTGCTGACAGTTGTGCTGGTGGAAATGGGGCTGCCATTGCTACTGGCGGGCGGCGGGGCGCTTGCTATCGCAGCCCTGGCCGGCGCGGTGATTGAAAGGGTTTTCGTGCGCCCCTTCAATCGCGAAGCGAATGCGATCGGCTGGATGCTGACCACGATAGCGGTTGGCATCATGCTGGAAAGCTTCACCACCATTACCTATGGCCCCTTGGGGCGGCCCTTGCCGACACCCTTCGTGGAACAGCCCATCCGGATTGGCGGATCGGGAATTTATCCGCAGGAACTCATTTTGCCTCTCGCCCTGATCATCGTGACCTTTGCTCTTGAAGGCTTCTATCGCCGCACCGTTCTGGGCCGCGCGATGCGCGCTGTTGCCTTCAACCGCGTCGCCGCGGGCCTGGTTGGCATTGATGCTGATCGGATCACGCTTCTGGCGTTTGGCCTGGCTGGTGCAATCGGCGCCTTGGCCGGGTTCCTGATTGCGCCCGTGATCCAGGCGAGTTCCACTATGGGCGTCGTTGTTGGACTTAAGGGCTTCATGGTCGCCATCATCGCCGGTATCGCCAATGCCAAAGGCGTGGTGATTGTGGGTATTGTCTATGGCGTCATGGAAAAAATGATCGAAGGCTATCTTTCCACGGCGGCGCGCGATGCCATTGGTTTTACCATCATGATCCTGGCGCTGCTGATCTTTCCGCAGGGGCTATTCGGTCGGCGGGAGGTCAAGAAGGTATGAAGCAAAAAAGCTGGGCCGGCTGGGCCGCGCTTTTCCTGCTTGCTGCGGGTATCGCGATATTCCCCTGGATTGGTGATTTCATCGGTGAGCGCTTCCCGACAAGCTATGAGCTTCGTCTGGTCATGCGTGCCATGATCCTCGCGATTGTGGTGATCGGTCTTAATCTGCTGGTTGGGCTTGCTGGGTTGGTTTCGCTTGGGCAGGCGGCGCTTTACGGGCTGGGCGCCCATGTGGCGGCGCTTCTATCGCTGCGCGCTGGATTTTCCTTCGCCGAAAGCATGGTTTTTGCCATTGCCATTCCCGCCATGATGGGTGCGATCCTGGCCTTCCCAACCGTGCGTGTGCGGGGCGTTTATCTGGCGGTGGTGACCATCGCCTTCGGCCTGATTTTTGTGAATATCCTGCGCGAATGGGTGGGCTTCACGGGCGGTGCCTCGGGCCTTGCCAATCTG
>JBIIIE010000328.1:0-3583 GCA_044235135.1 Roseomonas sp.
CCAGGTTCAGATTGACCGAAAGCAGGATCAATTCCACCGACATCAGAATGACAATCACATTCTTGCGGTTCAGGAAAATCCCGAAAATACCGAGGACGAAAAGGATCGCCGCCACGGTCAGGAAATGGGACAGGCCAATGGTCATATCAGTGATGCCCCCCATGGCCGTGGTGATGTTCAATGGGTTTGGGGGCGGCTTCCTCAGGCACCGGCGGGCGCCTTATGCCAAGCTGCTTCAGGCCAGCGCCTGTCGGCACCGTCACATTCGTCACGGACCCAGCACGCGCGATCTGTTCCGCGATATTCTGCCGCTTGGAATTGGGCTTGTCGCGCAACGTCAGCACAATGGCGCCAATCATCGCCACCAGCAGGATCAGACCGCAGCCCTGAAACAGATAGATGTAATCCGTATAGAGAATGCGCCCGAGCGCCTCAGCATTGGGGAGATCAGATGGCGTTTCATTGAGCCGAAGCTGCATGGCCCCCGGTGCCGTGCTCCAGCCGATCATCACCATCACCAATTGCACGAGCAGCACCAGGCCAATCAGCGCGCCAACCGGCGCATAACGCTGGAAGCCTTCGCGCAACCGCGCGAAATCAATATCCAGCATCATCACCACGAACAGGAACAGCACCGCAACCGCGCCGACATAGACAATCACCAAAATCATCGCAAGGAATTCGGCACCCGCAATCAGAAACAGGCCGGCCGCATTGAAGAAGGCCAGGATCAGGAACAACACGCTATGCACGGGGTTCCGGCTGGTCACCACCATCACGGCAGAACCAATCAGCACCGCGGCAAAAGCGTAAAAGGCAAGAGCGGCAATCATGAAACGCCCCTTCCCTTACCGATACGGCGCATCGAGGCGTAGCCTCTCAGCCAGCATGGGTTCCCAACGATCGCCATTATCCAGCAGCTTTTCCTTGGTGTAGATCAGTTCTTCCCGCCGCTCGACTGCGAATTCCATATTCGGGCCTTCGACAATGGCATCCACCGGGCAGGCTTCTTCGCAAAGGCCGCAATAGATGCACTTCGTCATGTCAATGTCGTAGCGCGTGGTGCGGCGGCTGCCATCTTCGCGCGGTTCGGCTTCAATGGTGATGGCCTGGGCGGGGCAAACAGCCTCACACAGCTTGCAGGCAATGCAGCGTTCTTCGCCATTCGGGTAGCGGCGCAGCGCATGTTCACCCTTGAAGCGCGGCCCAAGAGGCCCGCGTTCATAGGGGTAGTTCAGCGTCACCTTCTTCTTAAAGAAGTATTTCAGCGTCAGCGCCATGCCGGAAACGATTTCCGTAAGCAGCAGGCTGCGTGCGACGCGATCGAGAGAAGCCATGTTCAGCGCCCCATCAAGCCGGCAGCCAGCCGGTAAGTTTCAGAACCGCCGCGGTAATCACCAGCCAGATCAGGCTGAAGGGCAGGAACACCTTCCAGCCCAGCCGCATCAGCTGATCATAGCGGTAACGCGGGAAGGTCGCGCGGACCCAGATGAACACAAACAGCAGGAAGCAGACCTTCAGCACGAACCAAATCGGTCCCGGGATCCAGGTGAAGGGTTCAATCGCCAGCGGCGGATACCAGCCCCCCAGGAACAGGATGGTGGTCAGCGACGCCATCAGAATCATATTCGCATATTCGCCCAGGAAGAATAGCGCGAAGGACATGCTGCTATATTCAACGAAGAAGCCCGCCACCAATTCGCTTTCGCCTTCCGGCAAGTCAAACGGCGCACGATTGGTTTCCGCCAGTGTCGAGATGAAGAAGATAACGAACATCGGGAAAAGCGGAATGACGAACCACAGATTCTCCTGCGCCTTCACAATGGCATTGAGATTCAGCGACCCCACGCAAAGCAGCACGGTCACAATCACAAACCCCATGCTGACTTCATAGGAAACCATCTGCGCGGCAGAGCGCATTGCGCCCAGGAAGGCGTATTTCGAATTCGAAGCCCAGCCTGCGATGATGATGCCGTAAACACCCAGCGATGAAATGGCGAAAAGATAGAGAATGCCGACATTGATATCGGCAATCGCCCAGCCATCATTCACGGGGATCACCGCCCAGGCGAGCATGGCCAGCATGAAGGTCAACATCGGCGCGAACAGGAAAAGCACCTTATTCGCCCCTGTCGGCACAATGGTTTCCTTGAGCAGCATCTTGAGCGCATCGGCAAAAGGCTGCAGCAAGCCGAAAGGTCCAACCACATTCGGGCCGCGACGCATTTGCATCGCCGCCAAGACCTTACGTTCAGCAAGCGTCAGGAAGGCCACCATGACCAGCAGCGGCACCAGCAGCGCCAAAGCTTTGGCGACCGTCAGCGCCAAAATGCCAATGGGGGAGGCAAGAAATTCACTCATCGCCCTACTCCGCCGCCAAAGCCTGGTGCGGCCCATAGACCGCGGCGCATTCCGCCATCACATCCGATGCGCGGCTGATCACATCGGCGCGGTGATAATCCGTGATCGGCAGGTGGAAGGCGGCTGCTTCCATCGCCATGGCGGCCTGCGGGCCGGCCATGTCGGAGCAGCTAGAAGCCGCCACTTCGCCAATGCGCGCAAAGACGGGGCTTACAGAAGCCAGACGCGCACGCAGCGCATCCAAATCATTGTAAGGCAGTGTCTTGCCCACACCTTCGCTGAAGGCGCGGATGATGCGCCAATCCTCGCGCGCTTCGCCTGGCGGGTGAATGGCACGATAGCTGCGCTGCGCGCGGCCTTCGGTATTCACCCAGGTCGCGTCCTTTTCGGTATAGGCCGCACCTGGCAGCAGCACATCAGCGCGCGCCGCCATGGCATCGCCGTGATGGCCCTGATAGATCACGAATGTGCTGGCTGGGATGCGCGCCGGATCAAACCCATCCGCATTCAGCAGCCACAGCGCATCGACGCCACCGCCGAGCATCGCGCCAAGGTCCTTGCCGCCCTGCCCCGGCAGGAAGCCGAGTTCCAAAGCACCAACTTGTCCGCCAAAATGATGCAGCATATTGAAGCCATGCCAATCGGGCTTCAGCATGCCGGTCTCCGCCGCCAACCGCCACGCCGCCGCCAGCACCGCCGCCCCATCGGCCCGCGCCAAGGCGCCACGCCCCAGGATCAGCATCGGCTTTTGCGCAGCCCTCAACGTCGCCGCAAAACCATGGCTGCCATCCAGCAGCGCAGTGATGGCCGAAGGCCCCTCACCCAAATGCACCGCCTCATAGGTCAGATCCAGCCCCGCCGGCCCGATATACCCAACCGGCAAGCCGCCCTGCGCCCAGCGTTTGCGGATGCGCGCATTCAAAACCGGCGCTTCCTTGCGCGGATCAGCACCAATGATGATCAGCGCATCGGCTTCTTCAATGCCCGCAATGCCGGTATTGAAACGATAGAAATCAGCGCGCGTCCCATCAATCGCCGCACCATCATCGCGGCAATCAAGATTGGCGCTGCCATAAGCCGCCATCAGATCCTTGAGTGCCAGCACGCTTTCCGCATCGGCCAAAGCCCCCGCAACCGCACCGATACGATCCGCCGGCGTTGCAGCGAATTTGGCTGCGATGGCCGCAAACGCCTCCGCCCAACTTGCCGCGACCATACGGCC
>JBIIIE010000329.1:0-3580 GCA_044235135.1 Roseomonas sp.
TCTTCCCGCGTTTCGATCTTGTGCCAAAGCCTGACGGTATCGGCCCGACCCGCCCGCTTCGGCGCATAGCTATCCACATGGTGCCAACGGCCATCCTGCAACGCGACGGCGAAGATATACATGATGGAGTGATCCAGCGTCTCGCGGCTCGCCTTCGGGTCCATCTTTTGCGGGTCATTCGCCCCGGTGCCGATCACGTAATGGGTGTGGTGGCTGGTATGGATGATGATCTTCTCAATCGCCTCCATATCCGCGATCTGTTCGCGCATGCGGAAGGCCAGATCAATCAGCGCCTGGGATTGGTATTCGGCCGAATGTTCCTTGGTGTAGGAATCCAAAATGGAGCGCTTGGGTTCGCCCGCTTCCGGCAGCGGCACTTCGTAATAGACCGGGCCATAGACATCCTTGCGGTTGGAACGCCCGGAAAGCACCCAGGCAATCACGCTGTCTTCACCTTCATAGATCGGTGATGGCGCGCCTTCACCGCGCATGCAGCGATCCACCGCTTCCACCGCCAGCTTGCCGGCATGGGCGGGCGCATAGGCCTTCCAGGATGAAATCTCGCCCTTGCGCGATTGGCGGAAGGAGATGGAGGTATGCAAAGCCTGCTGGATGGATTGGAACACTACTTCCTGCTTGAGGCCCAGCAACGTGCCAATGCCCGCAGCGGCGGCGGGGCAGAGATGGGCGATATGATCCACTTTATGTTCATGCAGGCAAATCGCGCGCACCAGATCCATATGGAGTTCATAGCCGGTGGCAAGGCCTCGGATCAGATCACGCCCGGATTTCCCCATGGCCTGCGCCACCGCCAGGATCGGCGGGATATTATC
Organism: Roseomonas sp.; assembly: GCA_044235135.1. Classification (GTDB taxonomy): domain Bacteria; phylum Pseudomonadota; class Alphaproteobacteria; order Acetobacterales; family Acetobacteraceae; genus Neoroseomonas. The sequence goes on from JBIIIE010000329.1 coordinate 834, forward strand.
GCCGGGGTGGGAGTAATCAGCGGCGAGGAAGGTGTCGTGCATATCCAATTCACGCACGGCGGTGCCATTGGCCCAGGCGGCCCATTCCGGCGAAACCGTGGTGGCCGACTTCACGCCAAACACCTGCGCGCCGCCCGCCTTCTTCGCATGGCCAAGCGCCATGCCGCGCGCCGAGACAACCGGGCGCCGATTGATCGCGGCGATGGCGACCGAGGCATTGTCGATGATCCGGTTGATGATCATCTCCTGCACCGGCTTTTCGACTGCGACCTTGTCCACGGCGACGCCGGCCATTTTCCAGGCCAGCTGGTCTTCGCGCTTCAAGAGCGCCTTGGATGGGTGAACTTTTACCGGGTGAAGTTTCATTTGGGGTATTCTCCCTTTCTTGTGTCTGGCGGCTTGCCTGATGCGCTTCTTCTGCGCCCATCCGGCGCCATCGTCCAATCCAATTGACGTGGCGCGCTGATAGGTTTTCCGTATGGGCGGAACCGTATTGGATAGCTCATGGATTTTCGCCTGATCCGCCGCCTGGGGCATTTTCTGGCCGTGGCCGAAGAAGGTCATTTTGGTCGCGCCGCCGCGCGGCTTGGCATTTCGCAACCGCCGCTGACCGCGCAAATCCAGTTGCTGGAAAAGGAACTCGGCGTGAAGCTGCTGGAGCGCAGCGGCAAGGGCGCGCGCCCAACGCGGGAGGGTGAGGCGCTGCTGCCACTCGCACGCCGCGTCGCCGGCAATGCGGCGGATCTGGAAAGCCTGGCGCGTGAATTGCGCATGGGCCATCACGCGCCGGTTTCCATCGCTTGCGTCACCTCGGCGCTTTTCGATTACCTGCCGCCCATCGTGCGCGCCATGCAGGCGGCACGGCCAGAAGCTGCGATTGGGGTGCGGGAAATGGATACCGCGGAAGCCTTGGAAGCGCTGCGCCGTGGTGAGGTTGATCTGGCCTTGCTCCGTTCAGACCGCGACCGCGCGCCGATCAAACTCAGGCCCTTGGGGGAGGACCGGCTCGCCGCCGCTTTGCCGGAAGGCCATCCGATCCTGGCCGGGCCTGATCCCTTGCCGCTGGCAGCCCTCGCCGAAGCGCCCATGCTGATGCTGCCGCGTGCGATCAGCCCGGCCTATTCCGATGCCATGACCGCGGCCTGCCATGCGGCGGGCTTCACGCCGCGCGTGGTGCGCGAAGTGGGCTCGGCCATGGCGCAGCTTGGCTTTGTGGCGGCTGGATTGGGTGTGGCGTTGGTTTCGGAAGGCATGGCGCGGCTCAATCCGCCAGGGGTTGCTTTTCGCATCCTGGCCGGCCCCATTCGCGGCGTCGGCGTGGCGCTGGCCTGGAATGCGGAACGCGAGAATGAGGCAACGAGGCTCGCGCTTGAGATCGCGGACGCGCAATTCCCGCCCGCAGCACTGGCCCGCAACTCGGGGCTGCGTTAGCTTCACCCGCCTTCCAGATGACCCTTGCAGGAGTAGCCCATGCCCGCCACCACCCCTTTTGATCGCGTCATTCGTGGCACGCTTGTGCTGCCTGATCGCATCCTGCCCAATGGCTGGATCGCCACGCGCGGTGAGGTGATTGCCGGTATTGGCGAAGGCCCCTCACCCGTTGCGGTTTCCGTGGAAGATTACGGCGCCAAGCTGATCATGCCGGGGCTGGTGGATGGGCATATGCATACCTCATCCTCACGCGGGTGGCCGGGGATTGAAGGGGCTTCCAAAACCGCAGCGGCGGGCGGCGTCACCACCTGTGTTGACATGCCCTATGACGTGCCGCGCCCGGTGACGGATGCCGGAATTTTCAAGGAAAAGGTCGAATATGTGAACCGCCTTTCCCATGTGGATATGGCGCTTTACGGCACCATCCTGAAATCGGGCGGTGTGGATGCCATTGCCGGGCTCGCGGAAGCCGGCGCCTGTTCCTTCAAGCTTTCCACCTATGAATATGACCCGGTGCGCTTCCCGCGCATTGACCACCCAACCATGGTCGCGGCCTTCCGCGAGATTGCCAAGACCGGGCTGATGGTGGCGGTGCATAATGAGGATCAGGAAATCGTGGTGCGCCTGACGGAAGAAGCCAAGGCCGCCGGCAATACCCAACCCATCTGGCATTGCCGCACCCGCCCGCCGCTTTGTGAAACCATGGCGGATTTGGAGATTTTCGAAATCGGGCTTGAAACCGGCGCGCATGTGCATATTGCCCATTCATCGCTCGCGCGCGGCTTTGAAATCGCGGAAGTGTTCCGCCGCATGGGCGGCAAGGCATCCGGCGAGGCCTGCCTGCAATATCTGTGCATGACGGAAGAAGACATCATCCGCCTTGAAGGCTTCGGCAAATGCAACCCGCCCTTCCGCACAGCGGATGAGGTGGAACGCATGTGGGGCGCCTTTGCCAAGGGGCAGATCGCCTATGTCTCCACCGATCACGCGCCCTGGCCGCGCGACCGCAAGACCTATACGGGCGATATCTTCACGGTCGGCGCGGGGCTGACGGGGATGCAAAGCTACGCGCCGGTGATGTTCTCGCTATTGAAGCAGCGTGGCCTTTCGCCCAGCCTGATGGCGCTTTACTGCGCCGAACGCCCCGCGCGCTTCCATGGGCTTTACCCGAAAAAGGGCGCTTTGCGCGTTGGCGCGGATGCCGATTTGCTGGTGATGGAAGAAGGCGATTTCACCTTTGATGCGCGCGATATCCAGGACCAGGAAGATGCCAAATGGTCGCCCTATGATGGCATGAAGGTGAAGGGGCGCGTCGC
>JBIIIE010000330.1:0-3579 GCA_044235135.1 Roseomonas sp.
CGGCTGATGCAAGGGTGCGAGCGGCACCAATGCGCGAAGTTTCGTCATGATCGCATCGGTGATCATCACCGGCGCGCTGAGATCCTGCCCGCCATGCACCACGCGATGGCCAATGGCGCGAATGGAAGCGCCATCCAGCAAGGGCGAAAGCGCCGCCAAAATCACGCCAAGCGCGCCTTCATGGCCTTTCGGTGCTTCGGCTTCCGTGAAGCGGCGGTCTGTGAGCATCGCGCCCTTTGCATCACGCAAGGTGAAATGCGGTGCCGCGCCAATGCCTTCCATCTGACCATCATAGCGCTGGTTCAATGCGCGGCCTGCAACGGCAAAGACCGCGAATTTCAGCGAGGATGACCCCGCATTCAGCACCAGCAGTGCCGATCCCTTGGCTTCAGGCGACATGATGCAGCCCCGCATCCACATAGATGGTATCGCCCGTCATGCCCGATGACGCGCCGCTCACCAGAAACGCCACCACGCGGCCAACTTCGGCGATATCCACCAGCCGCTGCGCCGGGGCGCGGGCCTTGGCGTCTTCGATCAGTTCATCAAATTGCGCGATGCCACTTGCCGCGCGCGTGCGGAGCGGGCCGGGTGAGACCGCGAAAACCCTGATGCCCTGTGGGCCAAGCTCAGCCGCCGCATAGCGGACGGAGGCTTCAAGCGCGGCCTTCACCGGCCCCATGATGTTGTAATTCTGAACCACCTTGTCGGCGCCGTAATAGCTCATGGTTACCAGCACGCCGCCTGGCGCCATGATGGGTTCCGCCAGCTTCGCCATGCGCAGGAATGACCAGCAGGAAACCTGCATGGCCTGGGCAAAACCCTCAGCCGAGCAATCAATCACGCGGCCATGCAAATCCGCACGCGGGGCGAAGGCGATGGAATGGATCACGAAATCAATCTGGCCCCAATCGCGCTTCAGGCGATCAAACACCGCCTCCATCTCGCCGGGGGCTTCCACATCCAGTTTCATCATCATGCCCGCGCCAAGCTGTTCGGCAAGCGGGCGCACATGCGGTTCGGCCTTGTCATTCAGCCACGTGATCGCAAGGTCAGCACCAAAGGCGCGCAGCTTGGCGGCGGCGCCAAAAGCGATGGAATCGGTATTGGCAATGCCCACCACCAATCCGCGCTTGCCCTTCAGCATATCGCCGATGCGCTGGTCAGGGTTCCAGATGGTGGGTAACGGGTCGGTCATGCTGTTCTCCATTTTTCGCGCGGACAGTAAGCTTTGCTGACGCGCCCTTCATGGCTTCGGATCATGCCGAAGCGATCACATCAGCAGGGGCCAAAGCGGATGCGTTCAATGCGGGCATCCAGCCGCGCCTTCGTGTCATCCACATCGGTGCCGACCATGATTTCAAGCACCGGCGGCACGCCCGCACCCTTGAAGGCGGCGCGCCAATCCCGGCTGAGGTCAATCTTTTCGTCGAACCATTGCTGGCGCGGCGTATTGGCGGGGCGCAGCACATGAATTTTGCCGAGACCTGCCACATAGGGGTTGCTGAAGGGGCGCGGTTCCAGCCCCGTGCCGCCCCAAACATAGGCAATCATGCTGCGCGGCAGGCGGTGATCCCCGGCCATGGCCTGCGCCATGGTGAATTGCGCCTTTTGGAAGAAACTGACCTCCGGTGGCCAGCCATCAAAGCCAATGGTGAGAGCGATGGCCCGATCATCGCCGCCCTTGCGATCCAGGGGCGTGGGTGGCGGCCCCTGATCCACCCGCCAGCGCCAAAAGAGGCAGGCATCGGCCTTGGTGACGGTCCGCCAGACGAAGCTCCCCTGCCCGAGGCCTGTGATGCGCAAGCCGCCATCGGGCAGAGCCTCAAAGGTGGCGGGCTTGATGCCGGGCCAGCCGCCCTTTTGCCAACCGGCGGCGCGGAGCGGGTCCGGCGTGGGCAGGCGTTCCGCCGGCGCACCCAATAGGGGGGCGAGCAGAAGGATGCAGAGGGCTCGGAGGATCGGCGGCATGGGCCAAGATATAGTGAGGGTGAGGGCAAAGCGGAATAAATCAACTGCCTTGTGTGTGCCGGAGGCTTCAATAATCAAATCGGGCGGATGGGTCGGTTCGCCGGCGATGCTTACGCCCTTGGCGGTCCGGCGCGGCGTGGCTTTGATGCGAGGGATATGGCAGCGCTGCGGGGGGTGCGGGATGCGGGGCTGGCGCCTGATCAAGGCCAGGCATTGCAATTGTTTGATGACCCAACTGCGCGACTTGATGCGTCAGGTTGATCAGGCGCGAAGTCAAGGCGCCTGAAGTATTCCGAGCTTTACCTGGAGCATGGGTATTTAGGATTTGGGCCATGTGGTCTGCCTGGGTCATCTTTTAAAGATTGCGCTACGCATGGTTTGAATTCATTTGAAAGATGAAATCACAAGTTTTGGCTGGCTTAAGCGGGGGGACAGTCAGCGGTTCACGATTTATCATGCTCAAACGCCGCCCATCGGCTGTCCTGCACCCGTGCGTAAGATTTTTCTTGCGGGTGATCCCGCGTAATGTTTACATCTTGCATCAGCCAAGCGCCGGACCGTTGTTTCGGTGTTTATGAATTCAGGGAGATGAATGGTGCCAGCAACTCCAGCAACGTTTCAGATCAGATTAGACATGCCCCGTGAGGCCCTGACCGCCGAGCGCGCCGCGCAATCACCTGAATATGATTTGGGTGAGCCGCTTCCCTTGCCACCCGACCCCGACGCTGAGGAGGCCCGCTTCGTCGAGCCTGTTACCCTTATTGCGACGGTAACTTTGGCGCTGCTCGCAGAGCGTTTGGTACGTCATGTATTGGCCAAACGCGGTGAGGGTGTATTGATTGATACACGCGAAAAGCCCCCGCGGGTTTCGCAGATTGCACGCGTCCCACAGGGTTTCCTTGTGATCGTCCATCAGGATGGTCGTGCGGAAACTGTCCGCGCAGAGGACGCGGGTCCGCTCGCTGATCTGCTCGGCAAGGTGCTAAAACCCGCGTGAGAGGACAAGCATAGATGAGTGGTCATAGCTTCAACTGGTTCACGGGTGTTGCCACGGTAAATGCACCCTGTCCTGAGGCATTTCGCGGGCCGGGTGGCTTGAAGCCATTTTTTGTCGATCCCAATGACCCTGTTTGGGGCACTACCATTCCTCGTGTACTTTATCATGAAACTCTACATGTTTGGCAATTCGCTTCCTCTCAATACCTGCGCGATATGGTTGCTGAGGAATGGGGGCGCGTTGTGGCGCTTGAGCGGGATGGGGTTGCGCCGCCACCCGGACCGCTGCGCCAGGGTTTTGGCCGACCTGCGGATGGCCAGGCTTATTCGGTGCGTGATATTATTGAGTGCCTCGCGCGTTTCTGGGATGTGCATACACGAAGCCCGATGCGTCTGATGGCCGAGGAAGGGCAGGATCTGGGTGAGCGTGGCCTAGCCATTTCCAAGCAACGCGCAGCGGGAGGACATAATTTCTATTCAGGAGTGGAATTTGATGCGGTGATGATGGAAGGGCGTGACCGCGAAATCTATGCACGTCCCTACTTGTTCCTGCGTGAGCAATGTCTTCGCTGGTTGCACGCGAATCACAGAACGGGCTCAACCGCGTCAGAA
>JBIIIE010000331.1:0-3574 GCA_044235135.1 Roseomonas sp.
ACCGCCGCTACAGGCATGGCGATGCACAGAATGGCGAGTGTCGCGCCGCGTTCGATCCAGGTTGGCGTATCATTCAGCACATAACGGCCAAAGACCAGCCAGCCCATCATCACCACCAACGCGACCAAGGCTGTGCCAGCCAGCGCAATGGTCACGGCGGCCAGCATATCCAGAACACGCGAAAAAATCCTAAGCGGCGCGGGCAAAACACCGCGCCGCCGCGTTTCTTGAATGTTCACCGGGTTTCACGAATGCGCTTCAGCAAATCCGCCATTCGCGGGGCCGAGGCATATTTGGCATAGACGGGTTCCATCAGCGCCTGCCAAGGGCCGCGATCCGCAACCTCAATCACTGTGGCACCGCCAGCAATCACGCGATCACGCGATGATTTTTCACGCTCTGCCCAAAGCTGGCGTTGCAGCACAGCACTTTCCCGCGCCGCATCGCGCAGGATGGCGCGCTCCGCCTCATTCAGCCGCTGCCAGCGCTGACGGCTGACCACGAGCACTTCCGGCACATTGGAATGTTCTGTGGTGGTGTAGAATTTCGCCACTTCGAAATGTCGCGTGCTTTCATAGGATGGCCAGTTGTTTTCTGCCCCATCAATCACGCCGGATTGCAGGCTGGTAAACACCTCACCAAAGGGCAGCGGTGTCGGGTTGGCGCCCATGGCGCGCATCAGATCAATCCAAAGATCGGAGGTCTGCACACGGATTTTCATGCCGCGCACATCGGCGGGTGTGCGCACCGGGCGCACCGTATAAAGGCTGCGCGCCCCCGCATCATACCAGGCGAGGGTGATAAGCCCGATCGCTTCCAAATCGCGCGCGATATCCTCCCCAATCGCGCCATCCACCACGCGGTGACTGTGCCCGACATCACGGAACAGGAAGGGCAGCGTCAGGATCGCCGTAGAAGGCGCCAGATTGTTCAGCGGCGACAAATTGAAATTGGCGAAATCAATCGTGCCAAGGCGCATCTGCTGAATGGCCTCATCCTGCTGGCCAAGCTGCGCGGAATGGAAGGTCCGCAGGCGGATGCGGTTATTGGTGCGCTGGCCGACCAGCTCCGCAAAGCGATCCATGCCGCGGCCATTCGGATAATCAGCGGCATGGATATTCCAGCCACGCCATTCCTGCGCTGCTACAGGCGCAGGCGCGAAGGCCATGAGCGAAAGCGCAGCCGCGGCGACGGCGCCAAGCAAGCCGCCGCGACGGGGTGTTGAGGGTAAGGACATGATGTTTCCTCCAGCCGGGCGGTCCGGGCCGCCCTGTTCTTCAGTGTGAATGTCTGATCCTGACCGGATGGGCGCGCGCCCGTCAATGCAAAAGGGTTCTGAAGGGGTGGGGATTGGCCTTGGCCGCGCTTCCGGTCATGATTTCCGCCGCAACCCTCCTCAACACCGGATACTGCCCCATGCCGAAAACCGTGATCGACTCCGCCGCCGCACTCGCCGCCGGGCGCACCAGCGCCACCGCTTTGGTCGAAGAAGCCCTTGCGCGCATCACCGATCCCGCTGGTGAGGGCAGCCGCGCCTTCATGATGGTGCATGGGGATGCAGCCCGCGCCGCAGCGTCAGCGATGGATGCTTTGCGCAAGGCAGGCCGCGCGCCAAGCGCTTATGCCGGCATTCCGATCAGCGTGAAGGATTTGTATGATGAAGCGGGCATCACATCGCGTTCCGGTTCAGTGGTGCTGAAGGGAAGCACGTCGGCGGCGGTGGATGCGCCAACGGTGCAGCGCCTGCGCCGCGCGGGTTTTGTGGTGATTGGGCGCACCAATATGGTGGAGTTTGCTTTCTCGGGATTGGGCGTCAATCCACATTACGGCACACCAAAAAGCCCCTGGGATCGCCTGACGGGCCGCTTGCCGGGCGGGTCTTCTTCCGGTGCTGGTGTTGCGGTGGCGGATGGCATGGGCTTTGTCGGGCTTGGCACTGATACGGGCGGTTCCTGCCGCATCCCAGCCGCGCTTTGCGGCGTTGTCGGCTGGAAGCCCACAGCAAAGCGCGTGCCGATTACGGGCATTTTGCCGCTATCGCCTTCGCTTGATTCCGCCGGGCCCTTGGCGCGCAGCGTTGCGGATTGCGCACTGATTGATGGCTTCATGGCGGGTGAGGAGAACCCCCTGCCACCCAAGCCCGTCGCGCTGAACACACTGACCTTCGCCCTGCCGCGCAGCACTTATTTGACCGATGGCATGGATGGCCATGTCGCCGCCGCGTTTGAAACCGCCTTGCGCAAATTATCGCTGGCCGGTGCGCGCATCATTGAAATTGACCTGCCGGAATTGGCTGAAATTCCCCAAGTCACCGCTGCCGGCGGCTTCCCGGCAAGCGAAGCGCTGGCCTGGCATCGCCGCCTGATCGCCGAGAAAGCCGATGGCTATGACCCGCGCATCCTGAAGCGTATCCGGCGCGGTGAAGGCATGTCAGCCGCCGATTATGTTGACCTGGTCAATGCGCGCGCACGCATCATCGCAAGCGTCGCGCCGCGCACCGCACCATATGATGCGCTGATCTGCCCGACCTGTCCGCTGGTTCCACCTGCCATCGCAGAAGTGGAGGATGAAAAGGAATATAACCGCATCAATATGCTTCTGCTGCGCAATACCAGTGTTGGCAATTTCCTTGATCGCTGCTCAATCAGCCTGCCTTGCCACGCGCCGGGCGATGCGCCGGTTGGGCTGATGCTGACCGGCGCGCATGGTGCGGATCAGCATCTATTCGCGGTATCGGCAGCGGTAGAGGCGGTGCTGGCGGCGTGACGGTCCCACGCTTTGGCTCATTGCTTGAAGGCACACCGCCATCTGCCGGTGCTGAAAGCTTCAGGGAACTTGCGCAAGCCGGCGGGGCGCGCGTGGAACGCATCGCATCCCGCGCCGTCAGGAATGGCGATTGGTGCGAACAAGCTTGGCCTGAATTCGTGCTGCTGGTAGCGGGCAGCGCAGCGCTGGAATTCCTTGATGGGAGCACGCGAGATTTGAAGCCTGGCGACTGGGCGTTTCTACCCGCGCAATGTCGCCACCGCGTCACCTGGACCGATACCGCTGGTGAGACCCTTTGGCTTGCGGTGCATTTGCCGGCCGGCTGAAGCGACCCCTCAGCCCTTCTTCTCATCCCCGGGCAAGGCAATCCCCGTCAGCGCCTGCCAGACACGAATGACAAAACCATCATCCGCGCCACCCTGACCCATGGCGCGCGCGGCGGTGAAAAGCTGCTGGGCTTGCGCCGCGAGTGGCACCGGAAAGTTCAAGCCCCGCGCCATCTCATTCACCAGGCCGAGGTCCTTCACGAAAATCTCCACCGCGCTGCGCGGCGCGTCATCGCCCGTCAGCACACGCGCCATCCGGTTTTCAAACATCCAGGAATTGCCAGCGGCACTCGTCACCACATCATAAAGCGCTTGTGGATCGGCACCGGCGCGAATGCCAAGCGCCATCGCTTCAGCCGCCGCGGCGATATGCACGCCGGCCAGCAATTGATGCACCACCTTCACCGTGGCGCCGATGCCGATTTCAGACCCCAAGCGCCAGACTTTGGTGGCAATGGCATCAAATACCGGCGCGGCCTTGG
>JBIIIE010000332.1:0-3571 GCA_044235135.1 Roseomonas sp.
GTCAGATGCGCGCATGGTGCGGCAGCGTTTTCCGCGGCAATCATCACCACGCCCGCGCCATCGGGCAGCGCCAAGCCAGCCGCCGAGATTTCGCGCATACTGGCGGCGCTGGTATCTTCAATGCACTGTGCGCCGAGCAGCACGCGCCCCGTGGCGGCATCGGCACTCAGCCACAGCCGATGCCAGCGGCGCAGCGCCAGAGGCGCGCCCAGGCCAAGCTGCCGTTCTCCACCCGGCCAAATAAGGCGCGCCATTGGCCCATGCGGGCCGACCGAAAGCGTGACGCGGTGCCCCGCCTGTGCTTCGCTGATGACAGCGGCTTCGCCGTTGGGCTGCGCCTGAAACCAAACCAATGCGGTCCAGGTGACAGGCCCCGCCGCGCGCTGCGGCGCCTTTGGGATCAGCGCATAAGACCCAAGCCGGATGGGCTGGTGGCGGCCCTGAAATGCGGCATCGAAACGCGCTGAAAGGTCTTCAAACCGCAGCCCTGGTCCGGCCGGGTTCGGGTCGCCGGAAATCACGCGCCGCAGCCTGGCACGGTAGCGCGCACCGCTTGGCACACTGATCTTCACGGCGAGGCTCTCACCGGGGCGCGCGGAAAAGCGGTCCAGATAGCCGGTAATCGGCAATTCGGCGGGCTTGGCTTCGGCCATGGGTGGGTCCTCTCTCTCTGTCGAGAATGGTCTGCGCCCTGCCTATCGCCGTCAACACCCGGCCCGGTGGTCAGGCGCGCCTAATCTGTGCAAGGCTCTCTTTGGGAAACCGTCGAAGAGGGTCCAGATGACCGCGATCATCGAAAAACTGAGCGATAGCCGGGCAGAGGCGCGCGAATGGGAACTCCGCTGCGACATGGCCGCGGTATTCCGCATTGGTGCCAGGCTCGGCTGGAATGAACACATCGGCAATCATAACAGCCTAATGCTGCCCGATGAGGCTGAACCGCGCTTCCTGATCAACCCGCGTGGCTATTTGTTCCAGGAATTGAAGGCATCCGATCTGATTGTTTGCGATCTGGAAGGGCGCGTGCTGCGCGGCACTGGTGAGCTCCGCAAGGTTGCCTTCCATATCCACACGCGCATCCATCTGGCCAATCCGGCAGCGACCTGCGTGATCCATGTTCATCCTCGGCATTTGACCGCGCTGTCCATGGTGCAGGGCGCGGAATTCGCGCTGTCCCATCACAACAACCTGCTGCTGAATGATCGCACGGTTTATGATGATGAAGGCGATCAGCCAGTGCATAGCAATGAGGAAGGGGACCGCATTGCGCGGCTGATGGGCGATAAGACCATCATGCTGATGCGCGGCCATGGCGTGACCGTGGTGGGTCCGACCGTGCATGACGCTTTCGATGAATGCTACATGGCGGAACGCACCTGCATGTATCAATTGACCGCCATGCAAACCGGCCTGCCTTTGCATAAGCTGCCCGATAATCTGCGCCGCAATCACCATGGGCCATGGGGTGAAAAGCTGGATGCCAGGCTCCATCTGAATGCCTGGCGCCGTGTGCTGGACCGGGAAGAACCGGATTACGCGCGCTGAAATGACAACAAATAACGGGAGGAAAACATGATCCAACGTCGCAGCCTTCTCGCCACACCACTTGCCCTTGGTCTCGCCAGCCCTGCCATTGCGCAAGCACCCTGGCCCAATCGGCCGGTGCGCGTGATTGTCGGCTTCCCGCCCGGCGGGTCGCTTGATGTGATGACAAGGCTTGCCTGCGAGGTTTTGTCGCGCCGCTTCGGGCAAAATTTCATTGTGGAGACGCGTTCTGGCGCTTCGGGCAATATCGGCACGGAAGCCATCGCGCGGGCCACGCCGGATGGCTACACCATCGGCACGATCAGCATGCATAATGTGGTGATCAACCCGATGCTGTTCAAAACCCTGCCTTATGATCCGGACAAGGATTTCGCCTGGATCAGCGCCATGTGGGATTTGCCCAATGTGGTGGCGGTGCCGGCGCAGCATGTGCCCGCGCAGACCCTGGCCGAATTCATCACCTGGGCCAAGGCGCGGCGCGGCGGCATCAGCTTTGGTTCATCCGGGGTTGGCACCACCATCCATCTTTCCGGAGCGTTCCTGATGGGCCGCGCGGGCATTGAGGCGACGCATGTGAGCTTCCGCGGCGCAGCGCAGACGATTCCGGCCATGCTTTCAGGCGATATTCATGTCGCGGTGGATAACCTTGCCAGCTATACCGGTGTCATTCAGGAAGGACGCATCCGCGCGCTTGCCATCACCATGCCGCAACGCTGGCCCACCTTGCCCAATGTGCCAACCATGGCGGAAGCGGGGATGGATAATTTCAATGTCAGCCCCTGGCATATGTGGGGCGGCCCGCGCGCCATGCCGCGCGAGATTGTGGACCGGATTTCGTCTGAAATCCGCACAGCCTTCGCCGATCCCGAATTGCAGCAACGCGCCATCGGCATGGGCGCGCGGCTGACGGGGTCAACACCGGAAGAATTGGCCGCACGGCTCAAGCGCGAACAGCCGATTTGGGCGGAGATGGTCAGGATTTCCGGCGCGCAGCCGGAATAGAACTGTCTTAAGGCAACACTATCGGCGGCGTGACCATCATCAATGGTCACGCCGCCGGTAAGCCAATTCAGACCTTGCGGGCCTTCAGCTCATCGCGGATTTCCGCGAGCAGGGTTTCCGTCGGCGAAGGTGGCGGTGGGGCAGCGGCTTCCTCAACGGCCTTTGAAGCCTGAAGCTTGCTGAGCACCTTCACCATCCAGAATACAGCAAAGCCGACGATGACAAATTTGATGATGGCATTGATGAACTTGCCTACCGCCAAAACAGCCGCGCCACCTTCGCGCGTTGCCGCCAGTGTCGCCTGGCGTTCACCGGAAATCACGACAAACAGGTTCGAGAAATCCATCCCGCCCAGCAGCAGACCGATGACGGGATTTAACAAATCCTCCACCATGGAGGCCACAATGGCGGTGAAGGCAGCGCCAATCACCACACCCACAGCCAGATCAATCACATTGCCGCGCATGATGAAGGCCTTGAATTCCTTCAACCATTGCGGTTCCTTCACCGGTATCTGACCGGTGATCTTATTCGCCAGATCGCTCATTGCTCTTCCTCGAAAACAGGAGCCCTGGGATTGGGACTCATGATGCGGCCGGATGCAAGCGGATTGATTGCCTTTTGTAAAGTGTAACAGGGTATGACTGAAGACCTTGCCAAAATGGGTGGCGCCCTATCTGGCCGAGGTTTATGCTTCCCCCATGGAACCCAAGACCTTCGCCCAGCAAATCACCTTTCTTTATGCGGAAGATCCTGCCGCTTCCTGGGATTTCTATGAAAACAAGCTTGGCCTGGCGCTGGTGCAGGATCAGGGCACCTGCCGCATTTACGCCACGGCGCCGGGTGAGCGCGGCTTTTTGGGGATATGCCGTGCGCGAGCGCCACGGGCTTCAGACACCCCTCGCGTGCAGGGGGGCGTTGTCTTCACCTTTGTCGATCAGGATGTGGAAGGCTGGCACGCCAAGCTGAAAGCGCGCGGGGTGATGGTGCCGGAACAGGTGGAATATTCCGAAGCCTATCGCGT
>JBIIIE010000049.1:0-12517 GCA_044235135.1 Roseomonas sp.
GATGCAGAATTCGCCTGGGGGGATGAATTGGCGCCGGGCGGCGTGCATTTGGCCAATACCTGGCAAGGCCCCTTTCCCTGGCGGAATTTCGAGGCCGATGGCTTCCCCGGCACCTGCCCGGTGCGAAGCTTCCCGCCCAATCCCTTCGGGCTTTATGAAGTTTGCGGCAATGTCTGGGAATGGACCACGGATTGGTGGGCCGCCAAACACGCCGCCGATCCCGAAAGCCCCTGCTGCGCGCCGGAAAACCCGCGCGGCCCCGGCATGGAGGGTTCCTTCGATCCCTTGCAGCCCGCCATCCGTATTCCGCGCAAGGTTGTGAAGGGCGGTTCCTTTCTTTGCGCGCCATCCTATTGCCGGCGCTACCGCCCCGCCGCGCGCCACGCCCAGATGGTGGATACAGGCATGAGCCATATCGGCTTTCGCTGCATCCGCCGCCCATGATCCAAATATCAGGAGGAGAGACTAGATGAGTAAGGACAACCAACGCCCATCACGCCGGGACATGCTGCTGGGCGGCGCCGCAGGGTTGGCCGCCGGTACGCTGGGTGGTGTGCAGATGGCGCAGGCGCAGCAGCCGGCCGCCCCAGCGCGCCCCGCCGCGCCGCAGGGCAAGCCGAATATTCTGGTGATTTTCGGTGATGATATCGGCTGGTCCAATATCTCGGCCTACAATATGGGCATGATGGGCTATCGCACGCCCAATATTGACCGAATCGCGCGTGAAGGCGCGATCTTCACCGATGCCTATGGTGAGAATTCCTGCACCGCCGGGCGTTCCGCCTTCATCACCGGGCAAAGCCCCTTGCGTACCGGCCTTTCCAAGGTGGGCCTGCCCGGCGCGCCGGAAGGCATGCGCGCGGAAGACCCCACCATTGCCGTGCTGCTGAAGGCGCTGGGTTACGCCACGGGCCAATTCGGCAAGAACCATCTGGGTGATCGTGATGAGCATTTGCCCACCATGCATGGCTTCGATGAATTCTTCGGATCGCTTTATCACCTGAATGCGGAAGATGAGCCGGAGAATCCTGACTACCCGCGCGACCCGCGGTTTCGGGATCGCTTCGCGCCGCGTGGTGTATTGAAGACCTGGGCCAATCCGGATGGCTCTCAACGTATTGAGAATACCGGCCCGCTGACCATGAAGCGCATGGAAACGGTGGATGAGGAATTCTTGGCCGCATCACTGGATTTCATTGACCGACAGCACCGCGCGGGCAAGCCCTTCTTCACCTGGTTCAATTCCACGCGCATGCATATCTGGACGCGGCTGAAGGCGGAAAGCCAGGGCAAGACCGGGCTTGGCGTCTATCCCGATGGCATGGTGGAACATGATGGCCATGTCGGCCAATTGCTGAAGAAGCTGGATGATCTTGGCATTACGCAGAATACAATTGTGATCTACAGCACCGACAATGGCGCTGAAGTGATGACCTGGCCCGATGGCGGTTCCACACCCTTCCGCGGCGAAAAGGCCACCGCCTGGGAAGGCGGCTTCCGCGTGCCCAGCATGATCCGTTGGCCCGGCCGCATTCAGCCAGGGCAGGTGTTGAACGATATCTTCTCTCACCAGGATTGGTTGCCGACCTTGCTGGCAGCAGCGGGTGAACCGCAGATCAAGGAAAAATTGCTCGCTGGGCATCGCGCGGGTCGGCGCGATTACAAGGTGCATCTGGACGGCTACAACCAATTGCCCTTGCTGACCGGCACCGGCCCCGGCGCGCGGCGGGAGATGTTCTACTTCACCGATGATGGTGATTTGGCCGCGCTGCGCTACGATCATTGGAAGCTGCATTTCATGATCCAGGAACATCATGGGCTTGAAGTGTGGGAGCGCAATTTCACGCCGCTGCGTCTGCCCATGCTGTTCAATCTGCGCGCTGATCCGTTTGAACGCGCGACTGAATCCATGAATTACAATCGTTGGCGGGTGGAACGCGCCTTTGCGCTGGTGCCGGCGCAAGTTTATGTCGGGCGCTTTCTGGAAAGCTTCAAGGATTTCCCGCCGCGCCAACGCCCCGGCAGTTTCAGCCTGGGGGATGCGATGGAACGCCTGCGGCGCGGTTCGGCGAATTAGGCTGCCGCGAAATACCGCGCCATGGGTTTGTCATGGCGCGGCGCATTCATATGACTTGGCAGGAAAAGACTGGACGCCGATAAAATGATTCAGTGCTTCTCGAAGAAATTGCCTTGCGGCCATAACGCAACATCTGCGCGCCTTTTGTCCGCGCTACTTTGGCTGCTGTTTTCGGCCATTGCCCTGCCAGTGCAAGCGCAAACGGTGCCGCGTGCAGAACCAGGATGGCAGTTTTCCGTAACACCCTATGCCTGGGTGCCATCCATTGATGGCACGCTGCGCTATCAGCTTCCGACGCAATCGGGTTCAGGTTCCGCTGATGTCAGCAAGGATGGTTCCAGCATCTTGGAAGCGCTCAATTTCGCGGCAATGATCGCCGCCGAAGCGCGCTATCAGCGTTATTCTGTCATGACAGATTTCATCTACCTGGATCTTGGCGGGTCCAGCAGCAAAGTCCGAGATGTGAACTTCGGCGGCGGCGGCGGCACCGGCGTTGGGGCCAATCTTGATCGCGGCACGGAATCTTCCTTGAGCGGCAGCCTATGGACCCTGATGGGTGGCTATACCGTCACGCAAGGGGATTGGGGCCATGCGGATATCGTTGGCGGTTTTCGGCTGTTCTCGCTGAATGCAGAAACCAATATTCGCCTTGCCGGCGATGTGACAGCGCCGGGTGGTTCCGCCAGCCTGAACCGCAATGCGAAGCTGAGTGACAGTGCCACCTTGTTCGATGGCATCATCGGCATGCGTGGGCGCCTTCTGATCGGCAAAGGGTTTTATGCGCCCTATGCTTTCGACATCGGCACGGGCAGTTCAACGCTCACTTGGCAGGCTTCCGCCGGGCTTGGATACCAATTCAGCTGGGGCGGTGTCGCGCTTGGGTATCGGCATCTTTCCTATGAGCAAAGCAGCAAGAATCTGGTGCAGGATTTATCCTTCGGCGGTCCGTTCCTGGCGTTGAACTTCACCTTTTGATCTGGCGATGCGTCACGCGCAGGGGAGAATGAGATGAGAACATCAATACCGCATCTTAGCCGCCGCACATTCGGTGTGATGATAGCCGCTTTGCCAGCAGCGGCACTCGCGCAGGGCGCGGACCCGCTGCCTTCATGGCGCGACGGCCCGCGCAAGCGTGCGCTGCTTGATTTTGTCGCTTCCGTCACGCGCGAAGGTAGTGCGGGATATGTCCCGCCCGCCGAACGCATCGCGGTATTTGACAATGACGGCACGCTTTGGGTGGAGCAGCCGGCCTATGTGCAATTGCTGTTCATCCTGGACCGCATTCGCGCCTTGGCGCCCGCCAATCCCGCCTGGCAGCAGGATGCGGTTTTTCGCGCGGCCATTGCGGGCGATCTGCATGGTGCCATGGCCGGCGGTAATGAAGGGCTATTGCGCCTAGCCGGCGCTGCCATGGCCGGCAATTCGCCCGAGGAATTTCAGGCCATCGCGGCTGAATGGCTGAAGACGGCGCGGCATCCGAAGTGGAACCGGCCCTATACTGCGCTGGTCTATCAGCCGATGCTGGAAGTGCTGCGCTTTCTGAGCGCATCTGGCTTCACGAATTTCATCGTCTCGGGCGGTGGCGTTGAATTCGTGCGTGCCTTTGCTGAGGAAACCTACGGCATTCCACCGCAGCATGTTGTGGGGTCAAGCTTTGCGCTGAAGGTGACGGAAGATGCCGGGCGACTGACCCTGCTGCGCGAACCGCGCGTGGATTTCATTGATGATGGCCCGGGCAAGCCGATTGGCATTGCGCGCCATATCGGCCGACGCCCGATTGCGGCCTTCGGCAATTCGGATGGCGATTTTGAAATGCTGCGCTACACCACGGAAGGGCCAGGCCAACGCTTCGGCATGATCATTCGCCATGATGATGCGGAACGTGAATTCGCCTATGATCGCGAAAGCCATATTGGGCGCCTGGCGCGCGCCTTGGATCAGGCACCGGCGCGCGGTTGGCAGGTGGTATCCATGCGCGATGATTGGGCGCGGGTGTTTGAGTGAGGAATAACACGGCACACCCCATCGGGCTGGATAGCCCGGACGGTGTCTTTTCAGGCCCCTGCCTTACAATGAATGTCCACGCCGCGCGCGCGCTGCGCGAAACTCCGGACGGGACATAGCAGCTTCAGAGTCTATGAGGAGAAAAGTCCAAATATATCATCCAAGGTGACGTTCCCGATCAGGATCACATCATCACCGGTGCCGCCCGAGAGAGTGTCCCCGCCGTTTGTTGAGTAGAGCCAATCATTACCCGCGTCTCCGCTCAGACTATCAGCGCCAGAACCACCTATCAGCGTATCATCACTATTGCCGCCACTCAGCGTGTCATCGCCACCACCACCTAGTAGACTATCCTGCCCAGTATTCCCGAAAAAACTTTCAGCACCAGCGCCTCCAAGAAGAGTATCATTGCCAGTACCACTTGAGATATTTTCTATGCCAGCAAGCGTGTAGATACTCCCAAGGCCGTCATTGGCACGCCCGGCAACCAGATCAATACTGATGCTATAGTTACTCGACGAACCAAAAAAATTCAGAGCATCTGTCCCATTGCCGCCATCAATGCTGTCATTCTGGGAGCCGACGGAAATGAAAATGAGGTCATTTCCTTCACCTGCAATAACTGTATCCAACCCAAAACTCGGCTGCAAAATATCATTCCCAGCGCCACCCAGAAGGCTATCATTGCCAAAAGATCCAACAAGGTTATCGCCACCTTCGCCGCCAATCATGGTATCACTTTGGGAGCTACCGAATACAGCCTCTATGCCCAAAAACGAATCCATGCCGCCCATGCCGTCATTGGCGCGCCCGGCAGCCAAATCTATGCTGATACCCTGGCTCGCGCTGAAGTCCCTATAGTCAATTACATCATAGCCGTTGCCACCATCGATACTGTCACTACCGTTTCCACCAAAAATGATATCGTTACCTTCTCCAGCTGAAAGCGTGTCCGCACCATTGGCACCATTGATGGAGTCATTGCCCAAGCCACCCAAGACAGAATCATTACCCGCCAAGGCGTCATAAACGTCATTGCCCGCCAGTAGATCAACCGCATCATCAGCATTCGTGCCAGAAAGTGAATCATTGCCATTTGTCGGCAAGAGAACCGGCGGTGCAAGATTTTCAGACGCAATCACCGTGGCGCCACCATTGGTCAAGGTGATAAAACCATCAGCAACCGCGCCGCGCGCCCAGCCCAGATCGCCAAATATCAGTGTATCATTGGCGCCACCAATAACACGCAGCACATCCGTATCGGAAAGGTCCCTGACACGGCTCGCGGTCAAGTTCAGCCTATTGCCGCCGCCCGCAAGGTTGATTGCTTCAATGCCGCTGACAGCGGGGCCGAAAAAGCCGAAGATTTCCACGTCAGAGGAGCCCTGGAAGGAGAGTGTATCATTACCGCTCGCCTCGAAAATCGCCGGCCCATAGAAATAGCTATCAACAATGCCTTCCATAATGTAAAGATCATCACCTGCCCCGCCATCCAGACGGCCACTGCTACCGAATTCGGAAATCACGCGTAGCGTATCATTGCCGCCACCGCCCAGGAATTCCTGCCAATTACCGGATGTGTCAACAAGGCTATCGCCACCTTCACCACCAAGGAGCGTTGCGTCGTAACTGTTCCCCGCCACCAATGTGTCAGCACCAGAACCGCCAGAAAGAGAGGCAGCATATGCCTCTTCCGCGATAAGGATATCGTCGCCAATACCACCATCCAGGGTGCCAATTCCCTGCAAACGGTCGGCGCCGTCGCCACCGACTAGAGAGGCCTCGCCGCCGAAGTAGTCTCCTATGATGGTATCGGCACCAATACCGCCATCCAGCGTGCCACTTCCTTGCAAATTGTCGTCATCATCCCCGCCGGATAAAGAACCTTCTCCGATGAGCGTATCGTTGCCAGTCCCTCCATGAAGTGTATTTTCACTCCCAAAGGTAGCAATAAGGCTGTCAGCGCCATCGCCACCATCGAGAAAGCCCAAAAAGCCTCCTTCAGCAATCAGCACATCGTCGTCGGCCTCACCGTAAAGCGCTTGACTGCCATAGCCTCCCAACAGCCAATCATTGCCCATACCGCCACGAATGCGGTTATCGCCTTCCCCACCATCCAACGTGTCAGCGCCGTCCCCACCAAGTATAGAATCATCGCCTTCCAAACCGAGATAACTGTCATTTCCAGCCATCAAATCTATGGTGTCGTTTTCGGAAGTGCCAACAAGCGAATCATTTCCGATAGTTGGAGATGTTCCCGACATTATCTTAACCCTCGTTGAAGATAGTGGCCGACAAGACAGGCCCCCCACTTAAGTCGGAGGGCGAGGATCTGGGATGTTTTTGAAGCTAAATGGAAGTTGCCGTAACCTCCAAAGGGTATGGATGGCCCGCAACACAGGCCGAACCCATGGCATATCGGAAGTCCCAACACGGGCTGCCGCGAAAATTCGCCCTTGGCGCCGAAAAGAGAAATCACAACCCTCAACCGCCCTAAACAACCGGATTAAATCATTAGATTACCGTCACCTGTTTGTCAAAACCTCTTTCATAAGCGAGTGATTTGATTTGCGGCCAGACGGAGGAGCATCCCGATACTCGCATTTATGGACGCGGCGACTAATTTGAAAAGAGGATACGATCAGCGCCCTCAAAACCGCCTGAGCAACCTATCTATATACTCCAACTCCACCGGCGGCCTTTCGCGTTCCGCGCCGCGGCGGCGGAGTTCCTGTTGCAATTGATAGGAACGCAGCCGTTCCGCTTCCCCAGGCACCAAAGTATCGCCGGCATTATCCTGCGCTGAACCGCCAGTTTCGCGCCGATCCCGCCCCAGCGGATCGCGGCCTTCGCCAAGCTGGTTTTGCTGATCCTGGCCCTCACCACCCTGCTGGCCGCCGGCCATTTCCTCGCCCTCACCTTCGCCCTCACCTTCGCCAGGTTGCGGCGGGCCGAATTGGCGCTGCATGCGTTGCGACATTTGCCGCCCGCCTTCGGTCAGCGCGCGGATCGCCTGCTGCTGCGCGCTGCGCGGGTCGCGCCCTTCGGCCAGTGCTTCCGCCGCATCACGCATGGCGCGATCGGCCTCTGCCAAGGGCGCGGGCACATCGCCGGTCAATTCGCCGTATTGCTGCATCAATTCGCCAAGCGCGCGGCGGAGAGCGCGTTGCGTGCGCGCATCGCGGGCCGCTTCTTCGCGGGCTTCTGGCGTTTGTGGGCGCTGTGGCGGAGGGCGGCGCGCATCATTGCGCGTATTTTCCTGATCCCCGCTGCGGCGATGGGCACGGTCCAGCATCTCAGCCTCGCGCCGCACCATATCCTGCAAAGCACCCATCTGTTGCTGGCCGCGCTGGCGTTGTTGCCGTTGGCGATCCTCGGCCCGACTGGTGCGGCCTTCTTCCAG
Organism: Roseomonas sp.; assembly: GCA_044235135.1. Taxonomy (GTDB): domain Bacteria; phylum Pseudomonadota; class Alphaproteobacteria; order Acetobacterales; family Acetobacteraceae; genus Neoroseomonas. The sequence goes on from JBIIIE010000049.1 coordinate 7,485, forward strand.
CGCTTGCAGCATTTCCTCAAGCTCGGCCATTTCGCGTTCGGCATCTTCCTGGCGGCCATCGCGCGCGGCGTCTTCCAGGCGGCGGGTGCGGCGTTCCAATTCGCGACGATCGAACACGCGCTGCTGAGGGTCGTAGGAGAGCGCTTCATTGTTTTCACGCTGCATACGTTCGGCGAGGGCTTCCAGATGGCGGCGGATGGCTTCGCGCAATTCTTGGATGCGACGCTGTAGTTCCGCGCGTTGTTCGGCGCGTTCTTCCGGGCTGCGCTCGGGGTTCGCTTCGGCGTTTTCGCGGCGCGCTTCTTCCAGGGCTTCACGCAGCGCCTCACGCGCCTGAGCCAAGGCGCGGGCGCTGCGATCCGTGCGGCCTTCCTCCAAGGCCACCGCGACATCCCAGAGAATCTGCTGCACTTCGCCCACGGCCTCCTCACGCCGATCACGCCCCAGCCGATGCCGCGCGGAACGCAGCGTCAGGAACATGCCCGTGTCATGTTCAAAGGCCTCGGGCGCGCCCGAGATACGGTCCAATTCCCGCCGCGCTGGTTCGCGCGCATTGGGGTCCAGCGAAAGCGCGCGGCGCAGCGCGATCAATTGCTGCGCGACAGGGTGGGAAAAGCGCCGTTCCGGCAGCACCAGAAACGCGCCTTCGGATTTGCCTTCCTGTTCCGCGCCATCGCGGGCGAAAAGCCGCAGCTCCACTTCCAGCCCCGCCCAGGGATGGGCGGAGAAATCATGCTGCGCCGCCCCCTGCGCCTGGCGCGGCGCGCCTCCGGGCAATGGAATATCCTGCGTCACCGGCGGGGCAGAGGGCCGCTGCTTCAGGCGCAATTCAACGCGCAGCGCGGTAAGCCCCCAATCATCTTCAGCCTTCCAAGGCAGGCGGAGCGCAAGGCCCCTGGCCGCGCGGGCGGGTGCAGGGTCCCAGGACACCACCGGCGGCGCATCGGGTGTCAGCGTCAGCGCCCATTGCGCCACGTCGCGCCCATCACGCTTCAGCACCAGCGCGCCACCTTCGGTCAAAGGCAGTTCCAGCGCATGGCTTTGCGCATCCATGCGCGCGAAGGCATGGGCGGTGTTGCCCAGGCGCAATTCCGGCGGGCTGGCGCTGCCCGAAAACACCATTTGCAATCGGCTGCCCGCCGGCACCGCCACCGCGCCGCCCTCAGCCTTCAGGAATTGCGGTGGTGCGCCGGTATAGGCCGGCGGCGTCACCCAGGCTTCGAACTTTACCGCGAGCGCCACCGGCGCCGAAGCCGGTTCCGCAAAGGGCGGCAAAAGGGCAGCGAGCAGCCTTTCCGGCGCTTCCCGCCCCGCCATGCCAAGCCCCGCCACCAGTGCGACCAGCACGGCAGCCCGCAAGGCGCGCGGGTCTCGTGAAGCCAGCCCTGGTGAGGGTCGCGCCACACGCAACTGCCCAAGCTGCGCTGCCGCGCGGTCCCGATGCGCCTGCCACAAGGCCTGCGCCATGGGGTCATCGCCAGCGGGACGATCCGCGAGCACCGCCAGCGGGCGATACGCCAGGCCGGAATCGCGTTCCAGCCGCCGCGCCGCGGCATCCGGCGGGGGGGCGCGCATCGCAAGTGCTGCGCGATAGACAATATATCCAAGCGCGGCGGCAAAGCCGATCAGGATCAGCAAATGGAGCACCGGCGGCAGCGTCGGCAGCAGCCCAGTGAAAGCCAAAGCCAGAAAGGCCCCCACCACCCCAAGCGGCGGCCAAAGCGCCCGCCAGGCGCCTTCCCACCAGAGCGCCAGCCGAGAAAGCCCAAGCTTCAAGCCCAGGGCACCAAGCCCCCGGCTTTCAGGCAACGCTTTCCCCGGCGATTCTGTCATTCCATCAGCCATCCCGGCACGCGCTGGCCGGCGTGCAAAGCCTCAAAGGATTGGCGGTCCCGCACCACGGCGAAGCGCGCGCCATCCACCAAAACCTCAGCCGCCAAGGGCCGCGCGTTATAGGTGGAAGACATGGTGGCGCCATAAGCCCCCGCATCCAGCAGCGCGACCAAGGCGCCGGGCGGCAAATCCGGCAGGGCGCGGTCGCGGGCGAAGCAATCGCTGCTTTCGCAAACCGGGCCAACCACATCAGCCGGTGCCAGTGGCGCGACCAAAGCGGATGGCGAGACCGGCAAAATGCCATGCCAGGAATCATACATGGCCGGGCGCAGCAGGTCATTCATGGCCGCATCCAGCACCACAAAGCGCCGCGCCGCGCCCTGCTTTTGCAGGATCACGCGCGACAGCAGCACCCCCGCCGGCCCGGCAATCCAGCGCCCCGGTTCCAGCATCACAGGCAGTCCCAGCGCACCGAGTTCCGCCTTGATGGCGCCTGCCAAAGCAGCCGGCGCGGGCGCGATTTCATCGCGATAGGCAATGCCAAGCCCGCCGCCGCAATCAATGCGCTCAATCGGCAAGCCTTGCAGGCGAATGGCGCGCACCAGATCGGCCAAGCGCGCATAAGCGGCGCGATACGCACCCATGCCGACCGTGATCTGGCTGCCGATATGGGTTGCGATGCCAATCGGGCGAATGCCGGGCAGCTTTGCCATGCGCGCGTAAAGCGCCAGCGCATCATCATAAGCCACGCCAAACTTGTTTTCGCTAAGGCCCGTGGTGATCTTGGCGTGGGTTTTCGCATCCACATCCGGATTGACGCGAATGGCAACCGGCGCGATGCGCCCCATGCCGGCGGCGATGGCGGAAATCATGGCGATTTCCTCGGCGCTTTCGGCGTTGATCTGCATAATGTTTTCAGCGAGCGCCAGGCGGATTTCGCGTTCAGATTTGCCAACGCCGGAAAACACAATGGCGCTGGCCGGAATGCCCGCCGCCCGCGCGCCGCGCAATTCGCCTTCGCTCACCACATCAGCGCCAAGCCCCTCGCGCCCCAGCAAAGCCAGCACCGAAAGATTGTCATTGGCCTTGGTGGCGAAATGCACCGTCGCGGTCAGCCCGGCATCGGCAAGTGCCGCGCGCAAGGCCCGCGCACGGCGGCGCAAGGTGCCGGCGGAATAAACCCAGGTCGGGCTGCCCACCACTTCGGCAATACGTGCCAGCGGCACATCTTCCAGCACCAGCCCATCATGGGCATGGCGCGTCAGGTGCGGGCGCTGTGCCAGCAATTCGGCGAAGCCGGGGTCATCGCCCGGATCAAGGGCGGGTGCGGGGGAAGCCATCACGCTATTGTCGTGATGCGCGCGGCTTATCGCAAGCGGTAAAACGCCCAGGGTGATCAGGCGAAAGCGCTTTTCGACGGGCTTGGGCAGGCGATTGCCGCCAAAGTGATCAGGCTTGGCTGGCCACCCATGGCTCGGCCGAAAGCGCAGGCCAAGGCGGCCAGGCGAAACCCCGGTGTCTGGCTACCGCGCTGCTCTCAAACACCCGCCGATATTTCATTCATCCCCGCAATGCACTAACAGGGGCGTCATGGAATCCGATATTTTCGTTCTGGGCATTGAGAGCAGTTGCGATGAAACCGCTGCCGCAGTGCTTGGCGCGAATGGCACAATCCTGGCCGAAACCGTCTTCAGCCAACAGGCCGAACACGCGGCCTTTGGCGGCGTGGTCCCGGAAATCGCGGCGCGCGCGCATTTGCAACGGCTTCCTGATCTGGTGGCCGATACCATGCGAAAGGCGGGTCTCCGCCATGGCGCGCTGCAGGCAGTCGCCGCCACCAGTGGCCCCGGTTTGATTGGGGGGCTGATCGTGGGCGCTTCCTTCGGCAAGGGCGTGGCGCTGGCGCATGGCCTGCCCTTCCTGGCCATCAATCACCTGGAAGCCCATGCGCTGACGGTGCGCCTGCCTGGGCTGATGCCGGAAGCGCCGCCTGATTTTCCCTATCTGCTGCTGCTGCTTTCAGGAGGCCATTGCCAATGCGTGGAGGTACAGGGCCTTGGGCAATATCGCCGCCTTGGCACAACCCTGGATGATGCGGTGGGGGAAGCCTTCGACAAATCCGCGAAGCTTCTTGGCCTGCCCTGGCCGGGCGGGCCGCATCTGGAACGCTTGGCCGCGGGCGGTGATCCGGTGACAATCCCCTTGCCGAAGCCGTTGGTTGGCCGGCCCGGATGCGATTTTTCCTTCTCTGGCCTCAAAACCGCCGTGGCGCGGGCGGTGGCGGCGGGGCAGGCGCGGCCGGCGGATATCGCGGCGGCCTTCCAGGCTTCAGTGGCGGCGGTGCTGGCAGATCGCGCATCCCATGCGCTGGATATGGCACCACAGGTGACCGCCCTGGTGGTGGCGGGGGGTGTTGCGGCCAATACCGCGATCCGCACGGCGCTTCGTAGCGTTGCCGATGCCAGGGGCCTGCCCATGCTGGCGCCGCCTTTGCGCTACTGCACCGATAATGCCGTGATGGTCGCCTGGGCGGGCATAGAGCGCTTGCGGCTTGGTCTCACGGATACGCTGGCGCATAACCCGCGCCCGCGCTGGCCCCTATAAGCCCGTCTTCGCCCATAATTCCGGCTGCAATTCTTCCTTGCGGTTCGGAAACAGCGCGGCGCAGGCGAGTGTGACGCAAGCAACCCCGCCCAGCACCAGCATGGAAAGCGAAAGCGATCCCGTCGCTTCATGCAAAAAGCCAATCAAGGGTGAGGCAATCGCCGCGCCCAGAAACCCCACCGTGAAGCGGATGGAATAAAGCTTCGCGCGCAAGGCGGGGGCGACATAGCGCGCTGTCATCGTCTCATTCACCGTGACCTGACCAAAGATGCAGGCCGCGACCAGCCCCGCCACTGGCAGCACCACCCAGCCATCCAGAAAGGCGAGTGCGAACAACCCCGGCACCACCAGCACGGCAAGCGGCATGAAGACCGTTTTGAGCGTGTGCCGATCAATCATGCGCCCCACGCTGAATTGCGCGACACCGCCGCAAATCGTCGCCAGGAAGGACAGCAGGCCCACAATCGGCAGCAAGTCTGGGCTGCCGGCCAGGCGTTCCTGCATCAGCTTCGGGATCAGCAAGGTATAGGCATTGAACACCAGGCCCGAGACCGTGGCGATGGCCAGCAGAATAATCACCGCGCGGCGGACCAGGG
>JBIIIE010000333.1:0-3556 GCA_044235135.1 Roseomonas sp.
GTGACAGACCATTCGCGCTGTGATGGGGGCTGAGCCAAGCGAAATAGAGCGTTATTTCATTGCTATGATTCAGGCGTTTTGATCATGATGTGAGGGCCAAATGGCAGCACCATTCGGCCCTCGCATTCTCTTATCGACTGCGCTTTGCGATTTCGAGGCAAAGCTGATCTGTTGGCCTCGACCACCCTTCAAGCCATTCAGACAGGGCAGTGTGGCCGGAGATGCCTGGCTATCGCGCCAACCTGGTGCCGATATCGCCAAAAGGTGATAAGGTTCCTTGCGTTTAGCCCCTCCAATATGCTGGAAATTCTCAGTCATTGAAGCGACTGGGGCCTCGCCGCGAGCCTCCAACGGGCGGTGCTCAGACGTGGCAATTTGCCGAGTGATGAGGCAGCCATAAAGCAGTAATATTTACCTGCAACAGAGCGACAGAAGAACGATGAAAGCTGCCTCGCGCCTTGTGCGAGGCCAAAATCCGATTTGCTATCCTGTTCGACGATAAGACATGGTTTAAGGGGCGAAACCGACCGGCACACAAAGTTTCCGATACCTCCCTTGACGCGTAACGCTTTACCAGTTTAGCTTTTGATTTGAATTTTGCCGTCTGGTCATCAGGAATCGCTCTGCGTAATTCTTTGTTCGTCTGTTTCAGTCCAGCGAGCGATTTCACTTGGCTTTTAAAATGAACCAATCAAGAACACCGGATAATCCGGCCACGCATGGGAGAAGAAACACATGGATCGCTTTACTCGACGCAACCTGTTTGTCGCCTCTGGCGCTGGGCTTGCCGCCGGCCTAGCCGCGCCCGCGTTCGCGCAAGCGCGTTATCCCAGCCGCCCAGTCCAGATGATTGTGCCCTGGGGCGCTGGTGGCGGTACGGATGCCACCGCCCGCATCGTCGCCAGCCTGCTTGAACGCGATCTGGGTCAACCCTTCAACGTCGTCAACCGTACCGGTGGCTCTGGCGTGGTGGGGCATAGCGCCATCGCGACCGGGGCGGCTGATGGCTATACCATCGGCATGATCACGGTTGAGATCACCATGATGCATTGGCAGGGCCTGACCGACCTCAAGCCGACCAGCTATACGCCGCTTGCGCTGATGAACTCTGACCCGCCCGGCGTGACTGTTGCGCAGAACGCCCCCTTCGCCGATATCCGTGCCTTGGCTGAGGCAATCCGTTCGCGTCCGCCCGGGAGTTTCCGCGCCTCTGGCACGGGCCAGGGCGGCATCTGGCATTTGGCGCTGGTTGGCTGGCTGCAGGCCATGGGCCTGCGCGGTGATCATGTTCGTTGGGTACCTTCGAACGGTGCGGCGCCAGCCATGCAGGAACTCGCCGCTGGCGGGGTGGATATCGTCACCTGCTCAATCCCCGAAGCGCGCGCGATGATTGATGCGAACCGCGCCCGCGCACTCGCCATCATGGCGCCGGCGCGGAACCCGATGTTCGCGCAAGTGCCCACACTGAATGAAACACTCGGCATCAATTATTCGGTTGGTGCCTGGCGCGGCATTGCCGGGCCGCGCAATATGCCGGCCGAAATCGCGAATACGCTCGGTGCCGCACTGAAGCGCGCCTTTGACAATCGCGAATTCCAGGATTTCATGGCCTCACGCGGCTTTGGCACAGTCTGGGGTGATGCGGCGCAATTCGCTGCCTTCATGGCGCAGAGCGATACCTCCATGGGCGAGGCGATGCGGGGCGCCGGCCTGGCGCGTGGCTGATCGCTGACCTGGGGAGCGATGCGTTGCGTCTGAACGATGCGCTCCTTGGCGCTCTCCTGATTGGCTTTGCCGGCTGGGTCTGGTGGCTGACGGGGTTTTTTCCGCGCTTTCCCGGCCAGGATTACGGGCCGAATCTCTTTCCACGTATTCTTGCGGCGGGGATCGGTCTTTGTGGCTTGGCGCTGGTGTTACGCGGCCTGCGCGCGCGCGGGCCGCTGATCAGCCTTGAAGATTGGGTGCGCGATCCCGCCCGCCTATTATCCTTCCTGCTTATGCCGGGCGCGATCTTGTTCTATATTTTCGTCTCGGGCTGGCTTGGCTTCATCCCGACCGCTTTTGTGCTGCTTTTCGCGTTGTTCCTGTGGTTTCGCGCGCGACCGGTAGTGGCGCTGCCGGTTGCGGCGGGAATGACGCTGCTGATGCATTGGCTATTCGCTGGGCTGATGCGTGTGCCGCTGCCGCGCGGCCTGATGGAAAGCTTCTTGTGAGGTCCCTTCCATGGAACCGCTGATCCAGGCCTTCGGTCTTGTTTTTGATCCCTTTGTCCTGGCGGTGATTGCTGTCTCGGCGGTATTCGGCGTGTTTGTCGGCGCGATGCCAGGGCTCACCGCCACCATGGCGACAGCATTGCTGGTGCCGGTGACCTTCTTCATGCCACCAGTGCCCGCGCTTGGCGCGATTGTCACTGCGACGACCATGGCGATTTTCGCCGGCGATATTCCAGCGGCGATGCTTCGCATGCCGGGCACGCCAGCCTCAGCCGCCTATACCGATGAATCCTACGCCATGACCCAAAAGGGCCAGTTGAACCTGAATATGGGGGTCAATCTGGTCTTCTCGGTAGCGGGTGGCCTGATTGGCGTTGCCGTGCTGATCGCAGCCGCGCCGGCGCTCGCGGAAGTCGCACTGAATTTTTCGTCCTTCGAGTATTTCTGGCTTGCCTGCCTGGGCCTGACCTGCGCGGTGTTTCTCACCAATGCCGATCCGGTGAAGGGCTTCCTCAGTCTTTTCATCGGCCTGTTGCTGGCGACCATCGGCATTGATCCTTCCGCAGGTTTTCCGCGCTTCACCTTTGGCGAGGTGGAGCTGATGCAGGGTGTGAATTTCATCGCGACGATGATCGGCGTATTTGCAGTGAGCGAATTGCTGCGCGGCGCTACCTCCCTGCGCGATACGGGTCAGGTTATTGTGCAGCAGGTCGGCAATATGTTCCGTGGCCTGGGTGAGGTTGCGCGGCGCTACTGGTTCAATTTCCTGCGTGGGAGTGCAATTGGCACGGTGATTGGCGCGCTGCCAGGCGCGGGTGCCGATATCGCGGCCTGGATCAGCTATGCTGTTTCCAAGCGCTTTTCGAAGGAGCCGGAGAAATTCGGCACCGGCCATGTTGAGGGGATTGTGGACAGTACCTCGGCGAATAATTCGGCGCTTGGCGGTGCCTGGATACCGGCCCTTGTCTTTGGCATTCCCGGAGATTCCATCACGGCCATTGTCATTGGCGTGCTTTACATGAAGGGTATGAACCCAGGCCCGACGGTATTCACCGAAAACCCACAGCTGATCTACGCCGTCTTCCTGATTTTCATCCTGGCCAATCTGATCATGCTGCCGCTTGGCTGGGCCGCGATCAAAAGCGCGCGCCAGGTGCTGCGCACGCCGCGCAATATCCTGCTGCCGGTCATTCTATTGTTCTGCATCGTGGGCAGCTTCGCTATGACGAACAGCCTTTATGGCGTTGCGATCATGCTGGTGATGGGGCTGTTTGGCTGGTTCCTTGAAAGCCACGGCATCCCAGTGGCGCCGCTGATCCTGGGCCTGGTGCTTGGCGAAATGC
>JBIIIE010000061.1:0-11404 GCA_044235135.1 Roseomonas sp.
TTCATGATCGGCCATGCCGGGGATGGGAATATCCATCTTGGCATGGGTGCGCCCAAGGGCATGGACTACAAGGATTGGGCGTCTCGTGCGGCGGGGCTGGAAGCGCTGGTCAATGCCATCGCGGTGGAGATGGGCGGCAGCTTCAGCGCCGAACATGGCATTGGTCAATCCAAGCGCCACGCCATGGCATCCTTGAAGGACCCGGTGGCGCTGGATGTGATGCGCGCGATCAAGGGCGCGATTGACCCGGATGGCCTGATGAACCCCGGCAAGATGCTGCCGGGCTAGGCGTTATGTGAGGAAGGCGCCGCCATTCACATGAATGGTCTGGCCGGTGATGTAGCCGCCTTCTGGCCCGGCCAGCATCCGCACCACATCGGCGATTTCCGCCACACTCGCGCGGCGGCGCATGGGAATGCCATTATCCGCAAGCGTGCTGGGCATGGACCCCGCCGAGGCGCCGCGCACCGTATCCACCGCACCGGGGGCAACACTATTCGCGCGAATGCCCTGGGGCGCCAATTCAACCGCTAGTGCGCGCATCAGCCCTTCCAGCCCCGAGTTGGAAGCCGAGACATGCGCCCGATTGGGTGTGCCGACATGGGTGGAAATCCCCGATAGCCCGATGATCGAACCACCCCCGCGCGCGATCATCTGCGGCGCGAAGGCTTGCGTGACGATAAAAGTGCCATCCAAAGCGACCGAGAGAATTTCGCGCCATTCCGCGAAGGACATATCCAGAAAGCGGGTCTGGCGGCGCAGCCCCGCATTGGTCACCAGAATATCCACGCCGCCGAATTGCGCGGCGACTGCCGCGGCCATGCCGGCCACTTCCTCGGGCTTGGAGATATCGGCGCGATAGGCCATGGCGCGGCCGCCAAAGGCGGTGATTTCATCGGCCACGGCCTTTATTGCGGCTTCATCCGAACGGCCATTCACCACAATGGCGGCGCCATCGGCGGCAAGCCTGAGCGCAATGGCGCGTCCGATATTCTTGCCGGCACCCGTGACCAGCGCGACCTTGCCCGTAAGCGAAGCATTCATGAGGAAATCTCCATTCTCGCCACGCAGGATAGGTGAAAATCCCGATCAGTGAAATCGCCTATCGGGTGGGGTTTGCGATACGGCGCCCTGGCGCTTAGACTTCGCACTGGGAAGAAAACTGTCCGCATCCGGTTCGGGCGCGGTGGATCGAAGGCAGAAGCAGATGCTCGTCATTTCCGAACAAGGTATCGGCCATATCATCGAAGCCTGGCTCAAGCGCTTCAATGCGGCGCTGGCGGCGGGTGACAAGGCAGCGCTCAGCGCGCTGTTCCGTAGTGACAGCCATTGGCGCGATATCGTGGCGCTGGGCCGGCGCATCCGTACCGTCAGCGGCCAGGGGGCGCTGGTGGAAGCGCTGCTGGCTGCCGTGCAGGAAGCCGGTGCGCGGGATTTCGCGATTGATGAGGAACGCGCCGCACCACGCTTCGTGGAACGCGCCGGCGAAGACACCATCGAAGCCATTTTGCGGTTTGACACCAAAATCGGCACGGGTGCCGCGCTGCTGCGCCTGAAGCGCGCGGAAGCTTCAGGCGATGCGCCAATGGCCTGGGTGCTGACCACGGCGCTTGATAGCTTGCGCGGCTTTGATGTGGATAGCATGCGCGAAGCGCGTGAAGAACCCGCCTTTGAACGCGAATTCAACGGCCCGAATTGGCTGGATAAGCGGCGCGAAGCCGCGCGTTTCGAAAACCGCGATCCGGCGGTGCTGATTGTGGGCGGCGGCCATGCCGGCATCACCGCCGCCGCATGGCTTGGCGCGCTGAATGTTGAGGCGCTTATCGTGGATCGCATGGCGCGGATCGGCGATAATTGGCGGCTGCGCTATCATGGCCTCAAGCTGCACAACCAGGTGCATAGCAACCATCTGCCCTTCCTGTCCTTCCCGAAAACCTGGCCGAAATACATCCCGAAGGACAAGATCGCGAATTGGCTTGAATCCTATGTCGAGACGATGGAGATCAATTTCTGGACCAAAACAAGCTTCGAAGGCGCGGAATATGACGCGGCGGCGAAGTGCTGGGTGGCGCGGCTCAGGCTTGCTGATGGCAGCGAACGCATCATGCGCCCTCGCCACATCATCATGGCAACCAGCGTGAGCGGCACGCCAAACTTGCCGGATATCCCCACACTTGATCGCTTCAAGGGCAAGGTGGTGCATTCCTCGGGCTTCAAGAATGGTGCGGAATGGAAGGGCAAGCCGGTTTATGTTTTCGGTACCGGCACCAGCGCGCATGACATCACGCAGGATTTGCATGGCAATGGCGCCAAGGTGACGATGGTGCAGCGCAGCCCGACATTGATTGTGAATGTTGAACCCAGCGCGCAGCTTTATGATGGCGTCTATTACGGCAAGGGACCAACGCTGGAAGACCGTGATTTGATCAACGTGTCCTTTCCGCTTTCAGTGATGAAACAGGCGCACAAGATCCTGACGGATAAGACGCGTGAATTGGACAAGCCTTTGCTGGATGGGTTGGAAAAGATCGGTTTCCGGCTGGAATTCGGCGATAATGGCACGGGCTGGCCGCTGAAGTATCGCTCTCGCGGCGGTGGCTATTACTTCAATGTCGGCTGTTCGGATTTGCTGGTGCGGCGTGAAGTGGGGCTGATCCAGTATCACGATATCGCCGAATTCAACGCGAACGGCATGAAGATGAAGGATGGCCGCGAATTGCCGGCGGAGCTTTTGGTGCTCGCCACCGGCTATAAGGGCCAGGATCATCTGGTGCGCGGCTTCTTTGGCGATGCGGTGGCGGAACGCGTCGGCAAGGTCTGGGGCTTTGATGAAGCCGATCAGGAATTGCGCAATATGTGGATGGAAACGCCGCAGGCAGGGCTGTGGTTCACCGGCGGTTCCTTCGCGCAATGCCGGATGTATTCCAAGTATCTGGCGATGCAGATCAAGGCGCGGGAAGAAGGCTTGGTTTGACGAGAGCTTATCGCGTTCAGATGGAAAAGTCTGAACGCGGTATGCTTAATCTGGCGCGTCGCTGAAGGGGTTTCGCACCGTGACCCCTCGCCAGGTAAAGCCATCCTGCATGTCTTCGGAAAGCAGGAAGCGGCAGCCGGCTTGCGCTGCCGCGGCCAGCATCACGGAATTCCAAAAGCTGAGGCGATGGGTGGTTACCAATTCCATCGCCTCGACAATCGTATCCGGTGTTGTCTCGATCATCGCATAACTATCCGACCAGCCAAGCAAGGCACTGCGCACTTCCGCTGCCTCGCGCTTGGCCTTTCGCGTCAGCACAACAAACAACTCACCCAGCGCCTGCACGGGAAGCATCACTTCATGCTCCGCGAATTCCTGCAATATACTGAGCGCCGCGTGCTTGCGCGCCTGGCCATTCACGCCTTCGGCATAGGCAAGGATATTGGTGTCGAATGCAACGCGCATTTCAGCGCTCGTATAACTCGTCGCGGCTCCAGCGGCCGATATTCTGAACGGGTTGCGCCCCAAGGCGCGCCAGCAAGGCCTCTCGCGCGGATTTGCGGCCTGCTTCGGCGGCGCTGCAAGGCCCGATCTGGGCAACCTGCTCGCCATGGGATGTGACCACAAAGCGCCGGCCTTCTTCGCGAACTTCGCGCAGCAGGCGGGAAAAGGCACGGTTTGCCTCGGCGGCTGAGATGATCTGGTCCATGCCAAAAATATAGTGAATTGCACTACTTTCTGCAGCCGAAACCGCTATTGGCCTGACGTGGCTCGGTCACCAGCGCCGCGCAACGCCCACATCAGGCTTGCCGCAAAACCCGCCAGCAATAGCCAAAACACCGTCAGCGTCGCACCGGCGCCGAAGGCATCCATCGCAATTCCCGCCATCAGGGGCGGGAGGCAAAAGCCGATATGCGCCACCAGAAAAACGCCCGCCGCCGCGCGGGCGCGATCAAGCCCCGCTTTTTCTGAAACGCCCGCCAACCCGCCGATATACAAAAACCCATAAGCTGCGCTGCCGACCAGCGCCCCGCCCAGCAGCAGCGCGGATAGTGCGGCATTCAGCGTGCCCCACATCACCAGGCCCGCGCCCAGCACCAGCACTGGCAAGCCAAGCAGCACCAGGCGCCGCGCGGCGATGCGCGCCATCAGCTGTTGCACCAAAGCCCCCACCAGAATCATGAAGCACACCGCAAGCGGCCCCATGCGCGGATAGCCCGCTTCAGTCAGCGCGGTTGGCACAGCGGTGATCACCGTGCCCGTCACGGCCCAGGCGGCGAGCATACTCAGTGAAAGCGGCAGCGTGCCGCGCGGGAAGCTTGGCATGCGCAGCCAGGCAACACGCGCTGGTGTTTTCGTCTCCGGCAAGAAAAACACCAGCAGGAAGATGGTCGCGAGTGCCGTCATATGCAGCCAGAAAGTCAGCGGCGGTTCACCCGATCCGAAGATTTCCATCGCCGCCATGGTGGCGATGCCGCCTGCGGCAAACCCGCTCGCACTCGCCAATGTGGTCACCTGCGCCGCGCGCCGCCCGGCTTCCGGCCCCTCGGCCAATTCCGCTGCCCAGGCGGTCGCGCCGCCGGCCAGCAAACCCACCGCCAAGCCCTGCATGCCGCGCGCGAAGGCAAGTGCCGCAAGCCCCGGCATCGTGATCAGCGCAATCGTGCCGCAAATCGTCAGTGCCAGCGCGGCCAGGATGCAGGGCTTGCGCCCGATGCGGTCCGACATGCCGCCCAGCAAGGGTGCGGAGATGATCGCACTCGCCGCATAGGCGATGAAGGCTGCCGAAAGCCCGCCCGCGCCCTGGCCATCCCGCGCCGCGTAGGTGGTGAAAAGCGGCATGGCGAGCGTCGTTGAAAAACCAATGGTGAAGACCGCCGCGCCAATCACCCAAATCCCGCGAGAACTTGCCAAGCCTGGCGCTCCTGTAACTTACCCGATGTTCCGGGGCTTGCGCTGCCCCGTCAATCACTGTTTCGCCGCCAGGTCCGGCGTGATATGTACGCGCATGGCCCGAGCATCGGCCAAATCCTCTCAAGGTCGCAGCGCGCCCCCCCGCAGCCCGGCCAGAGAGGCCCTCGGCGCGCGTCTTTCCGCCCCCCCCTCACGTCCTGCGGCGCGTCCGCGGCGGCGCTTTTCGCTGCTGCGCTTTGGTTTCCTTGCGATGATCTGGGGGCTGATCGCGGCTTCGCTGGTTTTGATCGCTTTGGCGTGGGATTTGCCACGCCCGGAATCGGCGCTTGCCACAACGCGCCGGCCTTCGACCACGTTGCTTGCTGCGGATGGTAAGCTGCTCGCGACCAATGGCGATTTGTATGGGGAAACGCTCAGGCTGCGCGACATGCCGGCGCATCTGCCGGCGGCCTTCATCGCCATTGAGGATCGGCGCTTCCGGGACCATTGGGGCATAGACCCGATCGGGCTTTTGCGCGCGGTGCATGCGAATTTCACTTCGGGCCGAGTGGTGCAGGGGGGATCAACCCTCACGCAGCAATTGGCGAAAAACCTGTTCCTGACGCCGGAACGCAGCCTGAAGCGCAAGGCGCAGGAAGCCATGCTGGCCTTTTGGTTGGAACAGCGTTTCAGCAAGGATGAATTGCTGGAGATCTATTTGAACCGCGTCTATCTCGGCGCTGGTGCTTACGGCGTGGATGCGGCGGCGCGGCTTTACTTTGGAGTCTCGGCCAGGCGGCTGGCGCCCGGGCAGGCGGCCGTATTGGCGGGGCTGCCCAAGGCACCATCGCGGATCAATCCGCGTGTCAATGAAGGCGCGGCACTGACGCGCGCGCTGGAAGTGCTGACCGCCATGACAGAAACCGGCGCGCTGACGGCGACCCAGGCCCTGCGGGCGGCCGAGACCATAAACTTCACTGCCGCGCCGTCGCGCGATGCCGGCTGGTTCGCCGATTGGGTGCAGGATGGCATGGCGGGGCGCGCACCTGGCAATGCTGATCTGGTGCTGCGCACCACGCTTGACCCGGTGTTGCAGGCGGCGGCAGAGGCGCGGATAGATGCCATCCTGGCCGGGCCAGGCGCGCGGGCTGGAGTATTCCAAGGCGCTGTGGTCGCGATGGAGGCCGCAACGGGCGCTGTGCGTGCCATGGCGGGCGGCAAGGATTACCGCAACAGCCCCTTCAACCGCGCCACTCAGGCGCGGCGCCAGCCCGGCAGCGCCTTCAAACCCTTCATCTTCCTTGCCGCCTTGGAAGCAGGCTTTGGGCCGCAGGATATGGTTGCGGATACTGCGCTCAATCTTGGCGGCTGGTCGCCAAGCAATGGGCAATGGCGCGCGCGCGGCGAAATCAGCGTCGAAGAAGCGCTGGCCCATAGCGTGAATACTTCGGCCGTCCGGCTGATGCAGCGCGCGGGCGGGCATCGCAAGGTGGTGGATGTGGCGCGGCGCGCGGGGTTGGATGGACCTTTCCCGCGTGATGCGACCATTTCCTTGGGTACTGGCGAAGTGACCTTGCTTGATCTTGTGGCGGCCTATGCGCCCTTCGCCAATGGCGGGTTTCGGGTGGAGCCCTTTGGTGTGGCGCAGGTGCAGGCCGAAGGTCGCCCCTGGCCCTTGCCTCGGCCTCAGCCTGAACGCGTCTTTGCGCCTGAACATATGGAAGCGATGCGCGGCATGATGGCAGCCGTGGTGGCGCGCGGCACTGGGCGCGCGGCGGCGATCCCAGGCCGGAGCGTGATCGGCAAGACCGGCACCACGCAGGAATACCGCGACGCCTGGTTCATCGGCATCACCGGCGGGCTGGTGATGGGCGTTTGGCTTGGCAATGATGATGGCGTGCCCATGGATAATGTTGCGGGCGGAGGGCTGCCGGCGCGGCTATTCCGGGAAATCCTGGAAAGCGCCGCTGCCGCCAGCCCGCGCGGGTGACGCTACCGCAAAATGATTTCCACGCGGCGGTTCTGCGGTTCACGCACGCCATCGGCGGTGGGCACCAGGGGATTTGCTTCGCCGAAACCACGCGTGACAATCTCATTGCGCGGCACGCCACGGCGCAGCAATTCCGCTGCCACCGCCTCAGCCCGGCGGAGCGAGAGAACCTCATTGAATTGGGCAGAACCTGAACGGTCCGCAAAGCCATTCACTTCAATGCGCGTGACTTGCTGGCTCATGCGCGATTGCGCGGCTTCAGCGATGATCTGTCGGGCGCGATCCGTGAGATCCGAGCGGTTCCAATCGAAGAATACCAGGTAGCTGCGTGTGGGTGCTGGGGCGGGCGCCACGACAGGTGCTGGCGTTGGCGCAGCATTGAAGGCGTAGCGCAGGCCAACAAGCAGGGAATGGTTGAAGTTATCAACATCAAGTTTCAGATTCGTGGCATCCGATTCACCTGGCAATGTCGCGCGACCTGTGCCCGTCACGGATTGGCTGGCAGCACCCAGGAAACGGTATTCCGCAGTGACGGATAGCCCCGGCACCTGTCGGATCGGATAGGCGGCGCCCAGAATCGCCTGATAGGCAAAGGCACCGCCATCACCGTTGAAATCAACCGTATTGCCGCCACTTCTGATGCCGACCTTGTCATATTCATGCCAGATGTAACCAAGGCCCGCACCAACATAAGGCGTCACGCCCCAAAGCGTGTTCCCCAGATCAATATCGTAAAGCACATTGGCCATGGCACCCCAGCTGCGGGCCGTGCCCTTTTCGGTGAAGCCGGCAAGGCCGGGGATGCTGATATCGCTCACCTCATTCTGGCGGTAGCTGCCTTCGATTTCGGCGCGCAGACCATTGCCAAAGCCCCAGCCCAGGCTGAGCACACCAACCCACCCCCACTGAAAATCAGCGGAGCTATTGGCCTCGCCGAAATCCGAGCCCTTGATATCGGTGCTCTGCAGGTAATTCCCGCCAATACCGCCACCAAGATAGAGGCCTTGGATGGGTTGCGCCTGTGCGGCAAGCGGCAGGCCGAAGACCAGGACCATCAGTGATTTGCGCAGTGTCATCGTTCTTCCTCATCCATGGGCAGGCTTCCTTGGGGGGAATGCCGGGGGGCTTCGGATAGCAGCAGGCCGCTGCGCTGACGCCTGAAATGCCCGTGAGGTTGGCGATGTTTGGGCGGCTTCACGCCCAAGTGATGGAAATGGGGAAGGGATGGAGCATCGAGTTTCGCGGCGCCGCGAAAATCGTGCCGCAAGGCCCTGTTTGGCCTTGAAGCGCGGGCGGGCAGGCGCTTGTATGTGTCAGATAATCCCGCGTGGAACAGGAGCCTTGCCCATGACCGATATCGTGATCCGTGGTGGTATGGTGGTGGATGGCACAGGCGCTGCGCCGTTTGAAGCGGATGTCGCCATGGCCGATGGGCGCATTACCGCCATTGGCAATGTGCCGGGGCGCGGTGCCACGGAAATTGACGCGCGTGGCAAGCTGGTGACACCTGGCTTTGTTGATATCCACACGCATTATGATGGGCAGGCGGTATGGGATTCGCATTTGGCGCCTTCCGCCTGGCATGGCGTGACAACCGCAGTGATGGGCAATTGCGGTGTGGGCTTCGCGCCCTGCCGTGCCGCGGATCGCGACAAGCTGATTGAATTAATGGAAGGCGTGGAAGACATCCCCGGCCCCATCCTGCATGAAGGCTTGAATTGGTCCTGGGAAAGCTTCCCGGAATATCTGGATGCCTTGGCCACGCGCCCGCGCGATACGGATATCTGCGCGCTGCTGCCGCATGGCGCGGTGCGCGTGCATGTCATGGGTGAACGCGCGCTGAATTTGGAAAACGCCAATCAGGCCGATATCGCCGCCATGCGCGCCATCACCGCCGATGCGGTGCGCGCAGGTGCCTTTGGCGTTTCCACATCCCGCACCATCAGCCACAAGACCTTGAAGGGCGATCCGACACCGACTTTGCGTGCGCAGGAAGATGAGCTGCGCGGGCTGGCGCAAGGCTTGCGCGATGGCGGCGGTGGCTTGCTGGAATTGGTTTCCGATTGGAACACGCCTGATCCCGCCACGGAATTCGCCATGGTGCGGCGCGTGGTGGAAGCGACCGGTCAGCCGGTGGTGTTTTCCCTGACCGCGCGGCATGACCGCACGGAAGCCTGGAAGGAATTGCTGGCGCTTTCCGATGGTGCGGCTGCTTCGGGACTGCCGATCCGCCCCGTATTTCCGCCGCGCCCGATTGGCATTCTGCTGGGGTTGGAAGGCAGCCAGAACCCGTTTTCCGGTTGCCCAAGCTATAAGGAAATTGCGCATCTGCCGGCGGCTGAGCGTGCCGCCGCCATGGCGGAACCGGGCCGCCGCGCGCGCATCCTTTCCGAAGATCGTATTACGGGCAGCAATTTCCCGCTGATCTCTCGGCTTGCCTTTGAACGCATGTTCCCCTTTGGCGATCCGCCGGATTACGCGCCGCCCGCTTCCGCATCCATCGCCGCGATGGCGGCGCGGGAAGGTCGGAAGGCTGAGGAAGTCGCTTACGATCTGCTGATTGCCGATGATGGGCGTGGCTTTATCTTTGCGCCGCTCACGAATTTCGCGGATTACACGCTTTCAGCAAGTGCGGAGTGTCTCCGCCATCCCAATGCCATTGCCGGGCTTTCCGATGGCGGCGCGCATGTCGGGTTCATTTCTGATGGGTCCTTCCCGACCTTCCTGCTTTCCTATTGGGCGCGGGATGCGAAGGAAGCGGTGTTTCCGGTGCAAGAAATGATCCGCCGTCTGACATCTGATACCGCGCGCGCCGCGGGCTTGCATGATCGCGGCGTTTTGCGCGCGGGCATGAAGGCGGATCTCAATGTAATTGATTTCGCCGCGCTTAAACTGAACGCGCCGCGCATGGTGCGCGATTTGCCGGCGGGTGGGCGGCGCCTTTTGCAAAAGCCCGATGGTTACATCGCCACCATCATGAATGGTGAAGTGACCTATCGCGATGGTGTCGCCACTGGCGCGCTGCCCGGGCGGTTGTTGCGCTCAGCGGGGCGGGCGGGTTAATCGCCCGTCTTCCCGCGCGCTTCCAGCAGCCGCACCAAAGCCGCATCGCGCCACGCCGCAAGATCACGCGTTGAAGCGCCCTTGGTGCCTTCAGCGACCCCTTCGGCCAGCACGCGCTGCAAATCCGCATCCACATTCGGATGGCCCAGATCACCCCACCAGCTTGTCACCGCCGGCAGCAGATGGTGCAGGAAATGCGCCATGCCCCCTTCTCCGCCCGCCAGATGGAAGGTGGTATGCGGGCCCATCAGCGCCCAGCGCAGCCCGGGGCCTTCGCTGATCGCGGCATCAACATCGGCGACACTCGCAACCCCTTCGGCCACCAGATGCACCGCTTCACGCCATAGCGCCGCTTGCAAGCGGTTCGCCAAATGGCCCGGCACTTCCTTCTTGATCTCGATTGGGTATTTGCCGATGGCGCGATAAAATTCCATCGCCGCCTGCACCGCTTCCGGGCTGCCCTTGGCGCCGCCCACCACCTCAACCAAGGGGATCAGATGCGGCGGGTTGAAGGGATGGCCGATCACCACGCGTTCGGCGTGCGCGCAATGTTCCGACAAGCGGCTAGCCAGCAGCCCGGAAGTGGAGGAAGCAATCACCACATCCGCCGGCAGCGCCGCATCAATGCGTGCGAGCAGCGGCTGCTTCACATCAAGCCGCTCCGGCGCGCTTTCCTGCACGAAATCAGCGCCGGCAACGGCCGCCACCGGATCCGCTTCAAAGCGCCAGGCATTGGGGTTGGCATCCGCCTTGCCGCCAAGGCGCATCAGGATGGGCCAGGCGTTTTCCACCATGCGGCGGATCAGATCAGGCGCGCCGGGGGAAGGGTCGCTTGCCGTGACGCTTAAGCCACGGCTCAGGAAATAGGCCGCCCAGGAAGCGCCAATGGTGCCCGCGCCAATCACCGCGACATGCTTGATATTCTGCCTCATGCTTCGATCCTCCATCTTTGGCGCCAGCCTAACCGGAAAAGCCGCGCGCTGGCCATGCTGCCCGGCCAGGATTAGCGTAACGCGGTAAGGAGAACGCCCATGCAGGAATTGATCGCGCGCATGAATGCGCTGTGCGATGCGCAGCCCTTCACCACAAGCTGGTATGTGAAGGATCTGGCGACGGGGAAGGAAGCGGATCGCGCTGGCGATCTGGTGCTGCCATCGGCCAGCACGCGCAAAACCTCTATCCTCATGCACGCCCTATCGCGTGTGCATGAAGGCGTGTTGAAACTGGATGAGCCCTGCACCATTGAAGCGCGGCTGCAGGAAGGTGTGGATAGCGGGACCTATCAATACATGACGCCTGGCTGCGTCATTCCCCTGCGCGATGCTTTCGTGAATATGATCATCACCAGCGACAATGTTTGCACGCAGCTTGTGCTGGAAAGGCTGGATCGTGATGCGCTGAATGCCTGGTGCCGCCGCATCGGCATGAAGGGCACGACGCATCGGGTGAATTTCCCCCCACCGGGCCTCACTTGGGATCACCCG
>JBIIIE010000334.1:0-3543 GCA_044235135.1 Roseomonas sp.
CTCGGCCGAGGCCGGCAAGCGCAATGTGCTGGGCGGGCTTTTGCTGCCTTGCTCAGTGGCGCCGCTGACAGGGTTTTTTCGTGATGGCTGCTGCAATACCGGGCCTGAGGATATCGGGCTGCATGTGGTCTGTGCCGAAGTCAGCGCCGCGTTTCTGAATTTCAGCAAGGCGGCGGGGAATGATCTTTCCACGCCGCGCCCCGAATATGGTTTTGCTGGGCTGTCGCCGGGCGATCGCTGGTGCCTTTGTGCCGCGCGCTGGGAAGAAGCGCGCCGCGCCGGCTTCGCCCCGCCCGTGCTGCTGGAAGCAACGCATGAAGCGGCGCTGGAGATTTGCGCTTTGGATGATCTGATGGCGCATGCCTTGGATGCGCCGGCGTGACACCAACGCGGTTTTTCCTGGTGCGGCATGCGCTGGTGGAACCCTCCGCCCGCGCGGTGCTCTATGGCAGCATGGATGTCGGGCTGTGCGATCTGGCATTGCAGGAAGAAGCGGCATCCTATCGCTGGCTTGCGCATCGGCTGCCGCAACCGGCGCGGTGGTTTGTGACCAACCTGTCCCGCACCCGCGCCACTGCGGCGGCGGTGTTTGCGGCGGGCTATCCGGCGGCGGATTTGGAAGCGGAACCGGATTTCGCCGAACAGCATTTGGGCGAATGGCAGGGCATTCCGCATGAGGCCCTGCCCGCGCTGCTGACGCGCCCCGCGCATCCTTTCTGGCCCCATGCGGGGGAGGAGCACCCGCCGGGTGGGGAGAGTTTTCGCGAAGTCCAGGCCCGCGTCGCCGCAGTGCTGGAACGCATGGCGACGCTATTGGAAGGGCAGGATATTGTCATTGTGGCGCATGGCGGTTCCATCCGCGCTGCTTTGGCGCATGCGATGGGGCTTTCCCCTGATCAGGCTTTGGTCTTCAGCATCAAGAACCTGTCGCTGACGCGAATTGAAAAACACGGGTTGGATTGGCGCGTGGCGGCGGTTAATGAGGAACCCTGGACACCGCCATCGCCGGAAAGCTGAGGCCTGGCTTCAACAAACCCTTTCCCCGGCGCGAAGCTCTGGTGTAGAGTCTGGCGAAACAACGGGTTGGGAAATGACTTTCATGCGCCCTCTCATGCTATTCAGCGCCTTACTGCTTGGCATTCTTGGCTTTTCCGGCGGCGCACGCGCCCAGGCGGAAGAACAGGCTTTGGTGGATCGCGCCACGCTGACGCTTCAGGAAATGATGGGTCCGGCGGATAATACCGGCGATGCCAGGGCACTACTGCGAAATGCGAAGGCTGTGCTGATCTGCCCGCGCGTGTTCCGTGCCGGCTTCATTGTGGGCGGTGAGTTTGGCGATTGTGTGCTGGCTGCGCGCGATGGCGGCGGTTCCTGGTCATCCCCGGCATTCTACAATCTGGTTGGGGGCAGCGTTGGCTTCCAGGCCGGTTTGCAGGATGCCCAGGTTGTTTCCCTGATTATGACTCAGAAGGGGTTGAACGCCATTCTGGATAGCCAGTTCAAATTTGGCGCCGAGGCGGGGCTTGCCTTTGCTACGGTTGGGCGCAGCATTCAGGGGGCGACCACGGCGGCGGTGGGGGCGGATATTGTCACCATCGGCAAGAATCGCGGGCTTTTTGCCGGCATTACGTTGGATGGTGCGGTGCTTTCCGCCGATAGCGCCAAGATGCGCGCCTATTTCGGGCGAGAAGTCGCGGCGCGGCAGGTGGTGGTGGCGATGGAAGTGCATAACCCCGGCAGCGACCCGCTGCGCGCCACGCTGATGCGCCTGGGCGCCCCGGGCAGTGGCGGTGGCAGTGCCGCCGCGCCGGCGCCTTCTGGTGGCACTTCTTCCGGCAGCGCCGGCACGGGCCGCGTACAGACGGAAAACCTGGCGCCGCCGCCGGCCAATCGGCGTTAAGGGTTTGCCGCTTCGGTGTGACTGAAAAAGCGCCCTTCTGGAAAAGCAAGACTCTGGCCGAGATGACTCGGGCGGAGTGGGAAAGCCTATGCGATGGCTGCGGGCGTTGCTGCCTGCATAAGCTGCGCGATGAGGAAACGGATGCGCTGGCCTATACGGAAGTGGCGTGTCGGTTATTGGATTTGCAGACCTGCCGCTGTTCCGATTACGCCGAACGCAAGAAGCGCGTGCCGGATTGCGTGAAGCTCACGCCCAAAAAGCTCGCCGCGATTGATTGGCTGCCGCCGAGTTGCGCCTACCGGATGGTGGCGGAAGGGCGGGATTTGGCCTGGTGGCACCCGCTGGTCTCAGGCGACCCGGAAAGCGTGCATCGCGCCGGGGTTTCCGTGCGCGGGCGGGCGGTTGATGAGCGGAATGCCGGCGCTTTGGAAGATCATGTGGTGCGCTGGCCGGGGATGATGCCGCGCAAATCGAAGCGCCCTGATTGACGCCGCGCGCGCTCTGCGCGACGTAGGGACAAAGCTTATGATAAGGAAACCCGGATGAAAGACGCGATTTATGGCGGTGTGAATGCCGCCGTGCTGACGGCGATGAAGCCCGACCTCTCCCCCGATCTGGACCGTATGGCGGCGCATGCCAAATGGCTGCTGGCCAATGGCTGCACCGGGCTTGGCGTTTTAGGCACAACCGGTGAGGCGAATTCCTTCGGCCTGCATGAACGCAAGGCCATTCTGGAAGGCTTGATTGCGCGCGGCATTCCGGCGGCGCGCATGATGCCGGGCACGGGCTGCGCCAGCTTGATGGATAGTGTGGAACTGACCAGGCATGCGCGCGATGCCGGCTGCCCCGGCGTGCTGATGCTGCCACCCTTCTACTACAAGGGCCCTTCGGATGATGGGCTGTTCGCTTATTTCTCTGAGGTGATTAACCGCATCGGTGGCGGGGTGAAGGTGTATCTTTATCACTTCCCGCAGCAATCCGCGGTACCCTTCAGCCTTGCGCTGCTGGAGCGCCTCATCAAGGCTTTCCCCGGCACCATCAAGGGTGTGAAGGATTCCTCGGGCGATTACGCCAATATGCAGGCCATGGTGCAGGCCTTCGCCAAGGATGGGTTTGAGGTTTATTCCGGCAGCGATGAATTCCTGCAACGGATCCTGGCCGAAGGTGGCGCGGGCTGCATCACCGCGGCATCCAACGCCAATTCGCATTGGGGCGGCATTGTCTATGCCAAGCGCACAGGCGCTGAAGCAGATGCGGCGCAAGCCGTGTTGAACGCAACGCGCAAGGCCGCGACATCCGTGCCGCTGATCCCTGGCCTGCGTGAGATTATTGCCCGCAGCACGGGCGATGCCGGCTGGCGTAGCATTCGCCCGCCGCATCTGCCGCTGAATGCCGCGCAGGCCGAAGCGGTATGGGCCGCCTGGGGTGCAGCTGGCGCGCTGCCTTTGCCTGGTATGGCGCCGGCCAAAGCGGCGGAATAAGCTGATGAAGGAACCGCTGCGTTGTCGTCCCCCGGCGGTGGCGACCATCCAGCTTGATGATGCCAATGTGCGGGTGACGCGCTGGGATTTTGAACCCGGCGCGGAAACCGGCTGGCATCGCCATGGCATGGCTTATGTGGTGGTGCCGGTGACGGATGGCAG
>JBIIIE010000050.1:0-12441 GCA_044235135.1 Roseomonas sp.
ATCACCAGGGGCGCGGTCATGATTTCAAAACCCACCACCCGTGTCATGGCGGCCTGCTTCAGCCTTTCTGCCGCCAAATCGCCAAGCCCCTGCGTGTCCAGCGTTTTCTTGATGCGCCGCAGCACTTCCAGTGGGTAGGAACCCGTGCCGCAGCACGGGTCCAGCACCCAAACCCCCTCATCGGCTAGCCCATCCGGGCGGCCCAATTCCTGACGCAAAACCCGGTCCACCCGTTCCACCATATACTGCACGATCTCGGGCGGGGTGTACCAAACGCCCAATTCCTTCCTCAGCAACGGGTCAAAGTATTGCAGGAAGGGTTCGTAGAAATGCTGGATAGCCTGCGCCTCGTCAAAGGCGCTGAAAAACGCGGCCTTATCCACCCGCTCCAGGCTTGTTTGCGCGGCATTGAGCAAGGGTTCCAGGCCAAGTGGCCCCAGGGCGGTAGGGTCGCGGACCTGACTGTAGAGCAAGCGCACCACCGGCAGATGCAAATCATAATCCGCGCTGCGCCAATCAAAAGGGCGGGCGGCATTTGGTCCGCGCGCATGGGCAGCCCAGGCCGAAAACAGGCCATAGAATAGCGTTTGCACAAGGGTCGAGCGGAACAGATGCTCTCCATCCTTATTGGCATCAAAGGTCAGGCCAAGGGCGCTTTCCATCGCATCGCGCAGCGGCCGCAGCGCTGTGAGCGCGGTTTGTTCGGCCAGAAGGGCCAGCGCATCCCGCGCATAGGACGCCAGGAAAAATGCTAAATCCTTTGGTCGCGCCAGGGGGGCGCGGGCCAAAAGGCAGCGTTGCAGAAAATCTTGAAACCTCTCCCGCAGGGTATTGGGGCGCGGGCCATGCAGCAGCTTGCGAAAGGCTGCATCATCGGGTGCCAGATCGAAGCTTTCGCGCGGCGTCCCGTTGCCATCCAGCAGGCGCCATTGTCTGAGATTGGTGCAAAGCACCACGCCATAGGTGGGCATGTATTTTACCCGCACCTGATCACTGGCCAGCAGCTTATCCATGTCATGGACCAGCGGCTTTGCTTCTACCACGCCCCGTTCCGGCAAAATGCCGCCGTCCCATGCCGGGGCCATGCCCTTGCGGAAGGCGGTCTGCTCAAAAAGGCCGAAATCAGGGATCCCGGCCTTGCTGCCGGTTGGGTGCTGAAGGCAGAGAACCTTGGGGGTCAGGCTTTCCCCGGCGGCGTTCAAGGCTGCGTGGATGGCGGGGTAATGGGATGTTTCGGCTGTTCCGGTCCCTATCGCGTAAACCTGCGCCACTCCATCCAGCAAAAGGTCTAGCGAATCGTTACGCATGATCGCTCAATGATGGCCCCGGATCGGCACAGGCTCCAGCAAAACCACGCAAGCGTGACGGGTCAAGGATGCTACTAGTCACCCTATTGCCCCGCCGATTTCGCAATCGGCGCGATGAATTGCGGCTCGGTATCCCAGGGGAACAGGATCCAGGTATCCTGGCTCACTTCCGTGATGAAGGTATCCACCATCGGCTTGCCGGCGGGCTTGGCATAAACGGTCGCGAAATGCGCCTTGGGCAGCAAAGCGCGCACGACTCGCGCCGTGGTGCCGGTATCCACCAGATCATCCAACAGCAGCCAGCCTTCGCCATCGCCCGCTGCCTCGGGCAACTTGGCCACGCGCGGTTCGCCCTTGGTTTCCTCATCATAGGTGAGGACCGAGACGGTTTCGATCAACCGGCAATCCAATTCCCGCGCCACCACGGCGGCTGGGATCAGCCCGCCGCGCGTGATCGCCACCACGCCGCGCCATGGGCCGCGTTCCAACAGCCGCCAGGCGAGTGCCTTCGCGTCACGGTGCAATTGATCCCAGGAAACCGTGTAGTATTTCTGCGCCATCAAAACATCCTTCCGCCATTCGGCACGCGTTGATCCGGCCCGAGCAGCACCACGGCACCCGCTTCATCGGGCATGCCCAGCACCAGAACCTCACTCATGAAGCCCGCAATACGACGCGGGGCGAAATTCACCACCGCCGCCACCTGCCGCCCAATCAGCGCTTCGGGCGTGTAATGCACCGTCAACTGGGCCGAGGATCGCTTGACGCCGATCTCCGCCCCGAAATCAATGCTGAGCTTGATGGCGGGCTTGCGCGCCTCCGGAAAGGGCTCGGCGGTCAGGATGGTGCCGACCCGGATATCAATCCGGTGAAATTCATCAAGGCTCGCGACGGGTTCCATGACAGGGCTTTAATGCAGATTCGCCTGGGGTGAAACCGCCCCTGGGGCTTTTCCCGAAGCGCCAGAGGGGGCATGAGGGGGGCTGTAATTACATCTGATGGAAGCCTGACCCGATGCGTGATCTTCACCTTGCTGGCCGCAGCCCCGCCTATGGCACCCATGGCATGGCCGCAACCTCCATGCCCCAGGCCACTTTTGCCGCGCTTGAAATCCTGCGCGCCGGCGGCAATGCCATGGATGCCGCCATTGCGGCTTGTGCCGTGCAATGCGTGATTGAACCCGAATCCACTGGTATCGGCGGGGATTGCTTCTGCCTTTACGTGC
This sequence comes from Roseomonas sp., assembly GCA_044235135.1. GTDB lineage: Bacteria > Pseudomonadota > Alphaproteobacteria > Acetobacterales > Acetobacteraceae > Neoroseomonas. Next base: position 2,533 of record JBIIIE010000050.1, read on the forward strand.
CCGCCGGCAGCAGCACGGTGATTGCGTTGAATGGTTCAGGCCGCGCACCGGCCGCCGCGACGCCCGAGGCCATTCGCGCCACCGGCACGACCAAGATGGAAAATACCTCAGTCCATTCGGTGACCATTCCGGGCGCGATTTCCGCCTGGGAATTGCTGAACCGCAGCCATGGCAAGCTTGGGATGGATCGTATCCTGCAAGCGGCGATCCATTATGCCGAAGAAGGCTTCCCCATCACGCCGCGCGTATCCGCGGATTGGGAAGGCCTGGTCGGCAAATTGCTGAAACACCCTGCATCGGCACGGCGTTTCCTGAATAATGGCGCGGCGCCCAAGCTCGGCACGCGTTTCCGCCAGCCGGAATTGGCCAAGACCTTGCGCGCCATTGCGGCGCGCGGCGCGGCGGCTTTTTATCAGGGCGAAGTGGCCGCCGATATTGTGGCAACGCTGCGCGAAGCAGGCGGGCTGCACACGGAAGAGGATTTCGCCAATGGCCAAAGCGTTGCGGAATTTGTGACCCCCATTTCCATCCCCTGGCGCGGGATGGAGGTCTATCAATGCCCGCCCAATGGGTCTGGCCTGCATGCGCTGCAAATCCTGGGCACGCTCGGCAATCTGTCCACACCCGATGGCGGGCCGCTTTCAGCCACACGCCTGCATCGGCATATCGAAGCCGCGCGCATGGCTTATCGGGATCGCGATGCCTTCCTGGCCGATCCCGCACAGGTGAATGTGCCGGTCGAAAAACTGCTGAATGCGGATTACCTGAAGCGGTTGGCGGACCTCATTCGCGATGATGCCGCGCTGCCGGAATTGCCCGCGGCGGGTGAGAGCGATCTGAACAAGCACAAGGACACAATCTATCTCTGCGTGGTGGATAAGGATGGCAATGCCTGTTCCTTCATCAATTCGCTGTTTGAAGGTTTCGGTTCCGGCATCCTCGCGGAAAAATCGGGTGTCATGCTGCAAAATCGTGGCTTTGGTTTCCGCTTGCAGGAAGGCCACCCGAATTGCATCGCGCCGAATAAGCGCCCGCTGCACACCATCATCCCCGGCATGGTGATGAAGAATGGCCGCGCCATCATGCCCTATGGCGTGATGGGCGGGCGCTATCAGCCGATGGGCCATAGCTATTTCCTGACGAATTACTTTGAATTCGGCCTGGATATTCAGGAAGCGATAGACCTGCCGCGCCTGATGCCTCAGGACGGCAAGGTGCAGGTGGAACGCGGCTTCAGCGGCGCGGTGCTTGATCAGCTGAACCGCCTTGGCCATGTCTGCGAAACCATCGAAAAACCCCATGGCGGCGGTCAGGCGATTTTCATTGACCATGAAAAGGGCTGCCTGGTGGGTGGTTCAGACCCGCGCAAGGATGGCTGCGCCATGGGTTACTGATCACCCGCACCCGCGCAATTTCAAGAAAAATCCGAGGAAACACCCATGACCGAACCCTGTGACCTGACCGCGATTGAAGCGCGCCGCCTGATCGGGCGGCGCAAGCTTTCCCCGGTGGAATTGCTGGAAAGCTGCCTGAAACGCATTGGCGAAGTAAACCATGCGGTGAATGCCGTGGTGGCCTTGGATGAGGACCGCGCCCGTGCGGCGGCGCGCGAAGCCGAAGCTGCCGTGATGCGCGGAGATGAATTGGGCCCGCTGCATGGCCTGCCTGTTGGCATCAAGGATCTTGAGGAAACCGAGGGGCTCCGCACCACCTATGGCAGCCCGATCTTTCGCGATTTCATCCCCGATGCGGATTGCGGCATGGTCGCCAATCTGCGCGCCAATGGCGCGATTGTCGCGGGCAAGACGAATACGCCGGAATTCGGCGCGGGGGCGAATACGCGCAACGCCGTCTATGGCGTGACCGGCAATCCATTTGATCCGATGAAATCCGCGGCCGGGTCTTCGGGCGGTTCGGGCGTTGCCTTGGCGACCAATATGTTCCCGATCTGCTCCGGTTCCGACACGGGCGGTTCTTTGCGCAACCCAGCGGCCTTCAATGGCATTGTCGGCTATCGGCCATCTCCGGGCTTGGTGCCGTCTGAAAAGCGCGCCCATGGCTGGTCCGGCCTGCCGGTGCTGGGGCCGATGGCGCGCAATGTGCCTGATGTCTGCCTGCTGCTGTCTGCCATGGCATCCGATGATGGGCGCGATCCTCTCGCCTACACCCTGCATGATGGCTATGTGCGGGAAGAACCGAGCCTTTATTTCCCCGTCCCGCGCTATGACCTTGCGAGCCTGAGGCTGGCTTTCAGCCCGGATTTCGGCATGGCGCCGACCGAAAAGCACATTCGGGAGATTTTCGCCGATCGTGCCGGCGCGATTGCGCCGATGTTCGGCGCAGCGGAAGCCGCACACCCGGATTGCGCCGGCGGAGATGAGGCGTTTGAGGTGCTGCGCGCCGCGGGCTTCCTGACTTCGCATCTGGAAAAATGCCGCACACGCCCGCAAGATGTCGGGCCCAATGTGCGCGCCAATGTGGAAGAGGGGCTCCGCTATAGCCTTGATGATTATGCCCGCGCGGCGGCGGCGCAGACCAAAATGTATCGCGCCTGGCAGGGCTTTTTCGCCGCGCATGATGTGCTGATCACGCCGGCGATCACGATCTCTCCGCGGCCTTGGAAAGAACTTTTCCCAGCTGAAATTGATGGCAAGCCGACACGGACCTATTTCCACTGGCTGGCGCTGGCCTATTACCCGACACTCTGCGGCCATCCGGCGATTTCGATCCCGATGGGCCTCGACCGCAACGGCATGCCCTTTGGCTTGCAGGTGGTCGGGCCGCGCGGCGGGGATCGGCTGGTGCTTGGCGTTGCGGCGGCGATTGAGGAAGCCTTTGCGGGCGACGCTCTCCGCTGCCGCCCGGTGCCGGATTTGGCCAAGCTGAAGGCCGCCAAGCCGGTGAAGGAAATGCCGGGCGCGGTGGGCTGGGATTGAAGCGCGCGTTTCAACCGGCTTGTGTTGCTGAATTACAACGGTTCCGCCAAGCGTCATTCCAGGCGCTTGGTGAGGACGCAGCTTCGACCTTACGTCCCTTTCAAACAGCTTCCCGAGTCAGTGAAGCCCTGTCAGTGACATAATTTTTTGTCATATTTTCAGATATTTAAGTCGTTTTGCGCTGATGGTTATCAGCCCAATCTTACCGCGGCGATCCATGGCGGGCGCGCAATGGCGCGGCGCACCAAACCTGGATCGGCAAGGCAATTGGGCGGATGGGGCACTTGATTGCATGTCGACCCGCCTAGGGAAAACTGAATATCTACAACCACTTGATATGACGGGCGGCGCGATATTTTGACCCTCGCCACCGAACCGATGGGCTGATGGGCCGGGGGCAGCCCCACTAGCCTCAAACCGGGCTCCGATGAGGATTGCCTCGAAAACCGAATTGAAATGACGCTTTCAATGCTCTATGCGTTTTCAAAGTGGGTTTTCGGCACATCAGCCGTCAACATTCGCAATCTTTTTTTGAATTGATAGAGGGGGTTCAGATGATTCGGTTTTCCAAACATCTTGTCGCTGCGTCTGCGCTTGCATTGATCGCGAATGGCGCGTCAGCACAAAACATCCAAGGTTTTTATCTGGGTGGCGGGGTTGGCGGTTTTTATCAGTTTGAGGATGAAGGCGGCGTTGGCAATACGAAGTATACGCAGGAATGGTCCTACGGGGCCGTTGGTTTACTCAGCCTGGGCTACGGGTTCGGCAATGGTCTCCGTGCTGAAATCGAAGGCGCCTTGCGCGGCAGTGACGTGGACTCAGCCAAGTTGAATGATAAGGCTGCCAATGGCAGTGGCCGGTCCCAATCCTATGCCGTGATGGCGAATGTTGTTTATGATCTGGATCTGAGATTGATCGGCATCGATACCTCTGCAGTGGTTCCGTACTTTGGTGCGGGTATCGGTTATCACAATGGATCCTTTGATGGTACAAAGATTTCCAATTCGACGACGATGATTACGTCGGATGACAATGATGGTAGGATGGCCTACCAGTTCTTTGGCGGTCTGGCTTTCCCGATTGCCTCGGTACCGGGTTTGGCGCTGACCACCGAAGTTCGCTATTTCAATGATGATCACGGGCCTGAACTGAAAATGGTCAATACCACCGGCGGTGCCAGCACAAGTCGGGTCCAACGGAGCGAATTCGCCAATATCAGCGTCCTTTTGGGGCTGCGTTATGCCTTTAACGCCGCGCCGGTCGTGGCCGCCGCCGCGCCTGTAGCCGCCGCGCGCACCTTCCTGGTCTTCTTTGACTGGAGCAAGGCAGACCTGACGGATCGCGCCCGGCAGATCATTGGTGAGGCCGCCTCTGCGCGCGGTCAGGGCGTGACCCGCATTGAAGTGAATGGCTTCACCGATCGCTCGGGTTCGGCGGAATATAATTTGGGTCTGTCTCAGCGTCGCGCCAATGCAGTGGCGGCTGAACTGGTGCGCCGTGGCGTGCCGCGCAATGAAATTGTCACGCGCGGCTTCGGTGAGGAAAACAACCTGGTGCCGACCGCCGATGGTGTGCGTGAACCGCAAAACCGCCGCGTGGAAATCATCATGAAATAGGCTTTAGAAAGCCCCTTTAAGGCCGCCGTCCCGGCATCGGGCGGCGGCCTTTTTTGTTGCGCCACGCAAGGCTTGTCAGCGGCTGATCAGTGGGTCATTGCAGCGACCCATGCGGCCCTTGCTGATCGGATCGGAAATCTATCGCGGCTCTACCTATGGGCCGAAGCATCCGCTGGCGATTCCCCGCGTTTCCACAACGCTTGACCTGATCCGCGCGCTGGGCTGGGTGACGCCGGATCAATACATCGAAAGCCCGCGCGCATCGCCGGAAGAATTGCACCGCTTCCATCACGCTGACTACATCGCGGCGCTCATGCGCGCTGAGGCAACCCAAAGCGTGAGCGCCGAAGACCGCGCGCGGTTTCGCATCGGTGCCGATGGCAATCCGGTCTATCGCGAGGTGTTTCGCCGCCCCGCCACCAGCGCGGGGGGCGTTTTGCTGGCAGCGAGGCTCACCGCCTCAGGCGGGGTGGTGCATGTGCCAGGCGGCGGCACGCATCATGGCCGGGCGGATCGCGCCGCAGGGTTTTGCTATGTGAATGATGCGGTCCTTGGCTTGCTCGCCTGGCGCGATCAGGGGCTCTCGCCACTGCTTTATGTGGATATTGATGCCCATCACGGCGACGGGGTTCAGGATGCCTTCCATGATGACCCGCATGTTGTCACGCTTTCCGTGCATGAGGATGGGCGCTGGCCTTTCTCGGGCGGGCTTGGCGACAAGGCCGGCGGCCATGCGGCGAATATCCCGGTGCCGGCCGGCTTCAATGACAGTGAGATGGCCTGGGTGCTGCACGAAGCCATCCTTCCCATCGCGCGGCGCCTCCGCCCCGCCGCCATCATGCTCCAATGCGGCGCGGATGCGCTGGAAGAAGACCCGCTATCGCGCCTTGCGCTTTCCAATAATGCGCATCGCGCTGTGGCATCTGCCCTGATGGGGCTGGCGCCACGGCTGATCGTGCTGGGTGGTGGTGGCTATAATCCCTGGAGCGTGGCGCGCTGCTGGACCGGGGTTTGGGGGAAGCTTAATGGCCATGTCCTGCCCGAACGCCTGCCCGATGCGGCGGAGGCAGTGCTGCGGGCCTTAAGCTATCATCGCGCCGCCGGGCGCAACCCGCCCGAGCATTGGTTCACCACGCTGGCCGATGCGCCGCGCCCCGGCGTGGTGCGCGCCGTGGTGCGCCGCGCGGCGGCGGCAGCGCTTGAGGCGCTTGCTGCTCCCATGTCATGAAGGTTCTCATGCAAAGACGTTCCCTGCTGGCGCTCGGCGCCCTGCTCCCCTTCGCCGCTCTCGCGCAGCCGGGGGTGGATCGCCCGCAGCCGCGCCTGCCGACCGAACCTTTGGTGTTTGAAACGCGCGATGGCCGCCGGCTGGCCTTTACGGTGGAAATGGCGGTGCAGCCGGAACAGCAGATGATCGGCCTGATGTTCCGCCCGGAAGTGAAACCGGATGAGGGCATGTTGTTCGATTGGGGGAACCCACGCGAAAGTTCGATGTGGATGCGCAATACCATCACATCGCTCGATATGGTGTTCATCGCCGCCGATGGGCGCGTGCATCGGATTGCGGAACGCACCGTGCCCTATTCACTCGCCAGCATTTCCAGCAATGGCCCGGTGCGCGCTACCTTGGAACTGGCCGCCGGCACGGCGGAGCGGCTGAATATCCGTGTGGGCGACCGCGTGCTGCACCGGATTTTCGGCACAGCGCCTTGAAGCTTGTCTGGGCGCAGGCGATGTTGCGCGCCTGCCTCACGCGCCAAAGCGCGCAAATTCCCGCACCAGATCCTCATAAATCGCGCGCTTGAAGGCGACCGCCAGCGCGGGCAATTCGCCAAGCGGCGCCCAGCGCCAGGCGTCGAATTCCGGGTGCGGGTCAAGATCCAGCCTGATATCGGCATCATCGCCCAGAAAGCGGAGCGCAAACCATTTCTGTCGCTGGCCGCGATACTTGCCGCCAAGCGCCTTGCCGACCAGTTCCGGCGGCAGATCATAGAATAGCCAGCTTGGATGTTCGGCCAGGATTTCGGCCTTGGCGGTGCCGATTTCCTCCTCCAATTCGCGGAAGATGGCGATGGCAGGGTCCTCACCCGCATCCATGCCGCCTTGCGGTAATTGCCAACCGCCTGCAGCGCCTTCAGCATTGGGCAAATCCGCACGCCGCGCCACCAGCACCTGCCCCGCTGCGTTGAAAAGCAGCGCGCCGACATTGTCGCGATAGGGCAGCGTCATTGCGTGCGGGTTTCCGCGGTCTCCGGCGGGCGGCGGATCAGCACGGATATGGGCGCCAGCACCAAGCCGCGCCTTTCAAGCCCCGCCGACCAGGCGACCAACCGATCAACCACCACGGGCGTTGCCGCATGCGCCAGGCCAAGCGCGGAACCGCGCGCCTTGGCAATTGTCTCAAGCTCACCAAGGCGGCGTTCAATCTCCGTCCGGGTGGCGGGTTCATCCAGGATCACATCCACGGAACGCCCCCAGGCGCGCCCTGGCCCGGCAACACCGGGGCGCGCATCCACAAACAACAGGCCACGATTGCGGACCGATTCCTGCAGCGCCAGATAGCTTTGCTCCATGGCGGCGAAGCGTTCGCCGCGCATGCCGCCCACCACGCCGATGGTCCCGACATAACCGGGAAAGCGTGAGAGTATCCATTCCAGATTGGCCATGTTTTCGGCTGAAGAACGCCCGGTCAGCAAGGCGCGATTCCCAGGATCATTCAGCGGATAACCGGCAGGTTCCAGCGGCAGGCCGATCAGGGTTTCAGAACCCTTGGCGCGCAACCGTTCCGCCACCTGCGCGGCCCGCGGCGCATAGGGCGAAATCGCGAAACTGACAGCAGGCGGCAGGCGGCGTATGGCATCTTCCGTTTGGGCATTGGAAATACCGATATCGGCAACAATGATGCCAATACGCGGGCGGGTATCCTGTCGGTCGAATTGTCCGGCATAGGCGCGGATGGGAGTACGGCCGTCAGCGCCCACGCGCGGCAACGCGCCAAAACGCCCCTGTTCCAATAGGGCAGGATCAGGCGCGGCGATCGGGCGGGCGGTGGGGGCTTCCGGCGCGGCGACAGGCACATCCAATTGGGGTGGCGCGGGGGCATCCGGGGTTGGTGCAGGTGCCGCAGCAACCGGGGCTGGCTGATCCGGTGCGGCGGGGGGTGGCGCCTCGGCCTGGACGGGTGGCTGGGGCGGAGCGGAGGGCTCAGGCGTTACGGCAGGTGGGGCGGGCGTTTCAGCCACCGTTGCGGGCGCCGGGGCAGGTGGCGAAGTCGATTCAGACAGGACAGGCGCGGGCGCGGGTTCGGGGGATGGCGCAGCCTCAGCCACAGCTTCCTCACGCGGTTCGGGCGGGCCAAGGCGGTCAAGCCAAAGCCCGCCGCCGCCCAAAAGCAGCAGCACCAATACCCAAAACAGGCCAAGCCCGCGCCAGCCGGCGAATACCCGGCGCGGCAATCCTTCTGCCATCACATCCTCAGCGCTGCCCGCCGCGTGGCGCCGAAGCCATGCCGCGCAGCAGCATTAAAGCCTGCTGAAGTTGATGATCCGTTTCCGGCTTGGTTGGATCAAGGGCAGGGGCGCCTTCCGCGGGCTGGCGCACCACGCGTTCCACCAGGCCCGCCGGCAGGTTGAGCGGCGGCGGCGGGATGGGCGCGCGGGTTTCAGCCTGGGTTTCATTGCGGAGCGACCGGCGCAAATCCGCTTCCCGGTCACGCGGCGGCTGCGCGGCGCGGACCTCTTCCCGCGTGGCCAGCACTTCGATATCGGGTTCAATCCCCGTGCCCTGGATGGACCGGCCTGATGGCGTGTAATAGCGCGCGGTGGTCAAACGGATAGCGCCATGGCCCGGCACCGGCATCACGGTTTGCACACTGCCCTTGCCGAAGGATTTCACGCCAACCACCACCGCGCGACGATGATCCTGCAAAGCGCCGGCCACGATTTCACTCGCACTCGCGCTGCCGCCATTGATCAGCACCACAATCGGCAAGCCATCGGCGATGTCGCCAGCCTTGGCGTTCCAGCGCTGCGCATCTTCCGTCCGGCGCGCGCGGGTGGACACAATTTCCCCCTGCGTCAGGAAATCATCCGTCACCTGCACCGCCTGATCAAGCAAACCGCCTGGATTATTGCGCAAATCCAGCACCAGCCCCTTCAGCCCGCCCTGCGCCTGTTGCTTCAATTGCTGCACTGCCCGGCGCAGCCCGGCTTCCGTTTGTTCATTGAAGGAAGTGATGCGCACATAGCCCAGATTGCCGTCTTCCAGCCGGAAGCGCACCACTTGCGGGCGGATCACATCACGCGTCAGCGTGAGTTCAATGGGCCGTTCCGCCCCTTGGCGACGAATAGTGATCTTGATTTGCGTGCCGCGTTGGCCGCGCATCTGGTCCACCGCTTCCTGCAAGGTCAGCCCCTGCACCGAAGTGCCGTTCAAATGCGTGATGAAATCGCCCGGCCTGACACCGGCCCGCGCGGCAGGGGTTTCGTCAATCGGGCTGATGACCTTGATATAGCCGCCTTCCTGTGTGACTTCGATCCCAAGCCCGCCGAATTCACCGCGGGTCTGGGTTTGCATATCGCGGAAGCTGCGCTGATTCAGATAGGATGAATGCGGATCAAGGCTGGACAGCATGCCCTGGATCGCGTTTTCGATCGCGTCCCGGTCATTTACCGGTTCCACGTATTCGGCGCGCACCCTTTCGAACACATCGCCAAAAAGGTTGAGCAGCCGATAGGTCTCGGCCCGCCCACCTTCCTGCGCCCAGGCAGCAACCAAGGGGCCCACCACCACGCCGGCGGCAAAGGCCGCACCAATACCCGCATAACGCAAAATCCCGCGCTGCATGCGCCGCAATCCTTCTCATCACTCGGCCGGAGCCGGAAAACCCCTGAATAAGATAGGCGTTCATCAGGCTTTGCGCGACTCAAGAATGCTTTGCATCGCCGAAAAATCAAGCAGGCCGCTATTCGGCCCCGCCAAGCCAGGGCACGGGGTCCACCACTTGGCCATTGCGGCGCAGTTCCAGATAAAGCGCGCCGCGCCCATCCGCGCCCGCGCCGAGTCGGCCAAGCGCTTCCCCAGCCAATAGCGCCGCCCCCGCTTCGGTATCCAAAGCGTCAAAACCTGCCAGGACCAGATGCAGGCCAGGGCCGCATTCCAGGATGATGATCTGCCCGAAGCGGCGGAAGGGGCCGGCAAATACCGCGCGCCCTGTGCAGGGGCTGACCACGCGCGCACCGCCTGCCGTCGCGAAAGTGACGCCCCGCGCCGGACCGGCTTCGCCCCTTTGGCCGAAGGCGAGGCTGATCCGCCCATGCACCGGCGCCGGGCGGGGCTGATCCGGTGCTGCGATTGGC
>JBIIIE010000335.1:0-3509 GCA_044235135.1 Roseomonas sp.
GCTCAGCCGCGCCTCACCCTGGATGACATTGATGATGTCGAACACCACGCGCCTTTCGACACCCATAATGAGGTCGAGGTTGCGCAAGCCCACATCGAAATCAATCACCACCGTCTTCTTGCCGCGCTGGGCAAGGCCGGTTGCGAAGGCGGCGCTTGATGTCGTCTTGCCGACGCCGCCCTTGCCTGATGTCACCACGATAACCTGAGCCATAGCCAATGCCTCCCTAAAGTCTTGTCACTTGGCGATCAGGTGATGGGGTCGAAGCGCATGCGCTCACCCACCAGACGCACCTGCATCGCCTTGCCGATTTGTGCCGCCGGAAAGCCTTCCCGCACGGCGTAGAAGCCGGCGATGGAAACCAGTTCCGGGTCGAAATTCAGCGCGAAAACCCGCGCTTCCATATTGCTGGCGCCACCCGCAATGGCGCGGCCACGCAGCGCGCCATAGACGTGGATATTGCCATCCGCAATCACCTCCGCCCCCGCATTGACGGTGGAGGTGACAATCAAATCCGAACCTTCCGCCCAAATGCGCTGACCGGCGCGCACCGGCTGTTCGACCACCATGGTGCTGCGCGCGGCGGCCGGCTTGGCTGCAGGCGGCGGTGCAGGAGCCGCTTGCACGGTGCCCTCAACCGGCGCGGCGGGAGCCGCGATATCATCCGTTTCCTTGCCGCCGACACTCCGCACCGGCGGCAGCCCATAGGACAGCGCCGCATTGCGCATTTCCGCGGTGCCGCCAGTGGTGCCGATCGGCATGATCTCAAGCTCGCGCAGGCCCTTGATCAGGCCGGGGAAATCCACCTCATTCGGTGGCACCTGAATATCCCCAAGGCCGAGCACGATGGGCGCGAAGCGCAGAAACCCCGGTGCGCGACGGAACTGGTCGCCAATGGCCGGCACTACCGCCTCGGGCCGGTGATCCAGAAGGCGCAGCACAAGCAGATTGAAATTCGCCCCGCGCAGGCGAAAGGGTTCAATGCGGGTGGCGGTATCTGGCCTGGGCGCGGCGCTGGACATGAAACTCCTGAGGGGCTCGGACTCGATGCGCCTACGAGTTATCCACAGCTTCTAGTGGGAGTCCCCGGCGGCACACACAAGATATAGCGTCTTCCGATGCGCGGGCGAAGGGGGCGCATGCTTCCTGCTGATCTGGCAGGGCCTTAGCGGGCGATGTTGATAAACGCCGCAAAGCGCGACTCGGGGCATCGCTGGATGGGGCTGACCGGGGCGCCAAGCTCGGGCAGAATGGGGCACCTGAAGGAGCCCTGATTGTGCAGCCCATCCGCCTTGCCGAACCCTTCCGCGCCGTTTTCTACGCGCCCTTTTATGTCGCCGAACAGCGCGGCTTTTATGCGCGCCATGGCGTGACCGTGACGCGCGCCACGGCAGGCGACCCGACACGCGCGGCGGAGGCACTGCTCGCCGACCAGGCCGATGTCGCCTGGTCCGGCCCCATGCGCATGATCATGATGCGTGCTGCCGATCCCGCCTGCCCCTTGCGGTCCTTTTGCGCGGTGGTGATGCGCGATCCCTTCATGCTGCTGGGGCGCGGGCCCAATCCGGGGTTCCGCTTGCAGGATTTGCCGAAACTTCGTTTCGGCAGCGTGAAGGAAGTGCCAACCCCCTGGTGGTGCTTGCAGGATGATTTGCGCCAGGCAGGGATTGATCCTGAGGCCATGGCGCGCGTGACCGACAAGACCATGGCGGAAAATGCCGATGCGGTGGCCGAAGGCCGCTTGGATATCGCGCAAATGTTTGAACCCTTCGCGACTCGTCTGGAAGCCAAGGGCGGCGCCGTGTGGCATCGCGCTTCCGATCGCGGGCCGAGTGCCTATACCGCGCTTTACGCCACCGAGGCGAATATCCAACGCTTCAGCGCCGAGTTCGAAGCGATGATTCGCGCCTTGGCCGATGCGCTTGCTTATGTTTACGCCGCGCCGGCTGCCGAGATCGCGGCGAGTGTCGCGCCGCTTTTCCCCGATGTCACCTTGGCCGAGCTGACCCATGGCCTGGCGCGCTATCAGGCCGCGCGGCTGTGGCCCGAGACGCCGCATTTCCCCGAAGCGGCTTTCACGCAATTGCGCGGTGCCATGAAAAGTGCCGGCGTGATTGCGCGTGAACCAAGCTTCGCCGATTGCGTGGATAACGCGATTGTCACGCGCGCCCTTGGTCGTTAGGGGCAGCGCATGAGCAAGCAACGCGGCCGCCGCGCCGATTACGCCATGTTCGTCCCCATCGCCACGCGCTGGATGGATAATGACGTCTATGGCCATATCAACAATGTGATTTACTATTCCTGGATAGATAGTGCGGTGGCGCGCTTCCTGACTTCCTCAGGGTTTTTGCATATCCCGACTGCACCGGTGATTGGCCTGGTGGTGGAAACGCAATGCCGCTACTTCGCGCCCATCGCCTTCCCGGATGACATCACCTGCGGGCTGCGCTGCGGGCGTGCCGGCAATACATCCGTCCGCTATGAGGTCGGCATTTTCCGCAATGAGGAGGATGAGGCGAGTGCGGAGGGTTATCTGGTGCATGTCTATGTGGATCGCGCCACGCAAAAAACGCCAACACCCTTGCCCGAGAATCTGCGCACCGCTTTGCAGCGCATCACCCTGAATGCTTCGTAATTTCAAGGAACACCTTATGTCTGTTGCCCCCATCAAGCGTTTCGCCATTCTGGATGATTACCAGGGTGTGGCACTTTCCCTCGGCCCCTGGGACAAGCTGCCCAAGGGCATTGAGATCACGGTCTTTCGCGACACCATCACCGATCACGCCGCGCTGGTGGAAAGGCTGAAGCCGTTTGATGCCATCCTCGCGATGCGCGAAAGAACGCCTTTTCCGCGAGCGCTGATCGAAGCTTTGCCGAATCTGCGGCTGATCATCACGACCGGCGGGCGCAATCGTTCCATTGACGCCGCTGCATGCGCTGAGCGTGGCGTGGTGTTTTGCGGCACGGGCACTTCGGGCGATCCGACGGCGGACCTCACCTGGGGGCTGATCCTGTCCCTGGTGCGCGATATTCCGCGCCAGCAGGAAGCGCTCCGCGCCGGGCGCTGGCAGACGCATATCGGCATGGGGCTGGAAGGCAAGACGCTTGGCGTGATCGGGCTTGGCAAGCTTGGCGGGCGAGTTGCCAAAATCGGCCAAGCCTTCGGCATGAAGGTCCTGGCCTGGTCCAGCAACCTGACCGAAGAACGCGCCACTGAAATTGGTGCCACGCGTGTGGACAAGGCGACTTTGCTGCGTGAAGCCGATGTGGTCACGCTGCACCTGGTGCTTTCGGATCGGTCGCGCAATACCATCACCGCGCCCGATCTGGCGCTTATGAAGCCAACATCCTTCATTGTGAATACCAGCCGTGGCCCGCTGATTGAACAGGCGGCGCTGGTTGCGGCGCTGAAGGAAGGCCGCATCGCCGGCGCCGGGTTGGATGTGTTTGATATTGAACCCCTGCCTGCGGATCACCCGATCCTGAGCGCGCCCAATACCGTGCTGACG
>JBIIIE010000051.1:0-12369 GCA_044235135.1 Roseomonas sp.
ATGGTGTTTCTGATGGCGCCCCGCCATCACGCTTCCATGCGCCATGCTGCCGGCCCGCGCATGGAATTGGGCACGCGCACCATTTTCAACCTGCTGGGGCCGCTGGCCAATCCAGCCCGGGTGAAGCTGCAAATGACCGGCGCCTTCGCCCCGCAATGGCTGCGCCCCATGGCGGAAACGCTGGCCCGACTCGGCACGGAACGCGCCTGGCTGGTGCATGGCGATGGCCTGGATGAACTCACACTTTCCGGCGAAAGCCATGTGGTGGCGCTGGAGCATGGCGCCATTCGGGAATTCACCGTGACCCCGGAAGATGCCGGCCTCAGCCGCGCCCCGGCCTCCGCGCTCAAGGGCGGGGACCCGGCTGAAAACGCCGCCGCTTTGGAAGCCCTGCTGCGCGGTGCCCATGGCGCCTACCGCGATGTCGTGTTGCTGAATGCCGCCGCGTCGCTGATCGTGGCCGGCAAGGCGGCGGACCTAAAGGCCGGGGTCGCTTTGGCCGCCAAGGCCATAGACGAAGGGGCTGCGTTTGGAGTATTGGCCCGCCTCCGGGCGCTATGCCCCCCCAAGGATATCTCTTGATGAATGCACCCCATATCTCGGTGCCCTCGACCGATGCCGCATCGGTCCCTGACACCCTGGCCCGTATCCTGGCCGATAAGGCGCGCGAAGTCGCCGAACGCATGGACATCACCCCGCAGGCGGAAATTGAACGCCGCGCTGCGGCCGCGCCGCCGCTGCGTGATTTCGTGGGCGCGCTGTGTGAACGCATTGGCGAGGGCCGCACCGGGCTGATTGCGGAAATCAAGCGCGCCTCCCCCTCGGGCGGCTTGATCCGTGATCCGTTTGAACCCGCAGCGCTGGCCCGCGCTTATGAAGTGGGCGGCGCCGCCTGCCTTTCCGTGCTGACCGATGCTCCCTGGTTCCAAGGTGCGGTGGAGCATCTGGAAGCAGCGCGCGCCGCGTGTTCGCTGCCTGTGCTGCGCAAGGATTTCATGATCCATCCCTGGCAGGTGTTCGAAGCCCGCGCCATGGGCGCCGATTGCATTCTGCTGATCATGGCGGCGCTGACAGACCAGCAAGCCAGCGAATTGGAAGATATCGCCCGTTCCCTTGATATGTCCGTACTGGCCGAAGTGCATGATCAGCGCGAATTGGACCGCGCCCTTGGCCTTGAGACGCGCCTGATCGGCATCAATAATCGCGATTTACGGACCTTACAGACTGACCTTGCGACCAGCGAAACGCTCGTCCCGCTGGTGCCGGCGGATCGGCTGCCGGTTGCGGAAAGCGGCATTCGCACCCCCGATGATGTGCGTCGCATGGCCGCCGCCGGGGCGCGCTGCATTCTGGTGGGTGAGCATCTGATGCGTCAGGCAGATGTGGCCGCCGCCGCGCGCGCATTGGTGGACGTGTCCTGAGCACGCCACGACTCACGCATTTTGATGCCGCGGGCCGCGCGGCCATGGTGGATGTCTCGCCGAAGGCCGAGACAGCGCGGACGGCCACCGCACGCGGGCGCATTGTGATGGCACCGGAAACACTTGCGCTGATCCGCGAAGGCCGCGCGGGCAAGGGGGATGTTCTGGGCGTGGCGCGGCTTGCTGGCATCATGGCCGCCAAGCGTACATCGGACCTTATTCCGCTGTGCCATCCGTTGATGATTTCGAAAGTCTCAGTTGATCTGGAACCGGATGGCGATAACGTCATCGTGATCGAAGCTACCGTCAGCCTGACCGGCAAGACAGGGGTGGAGATGGAAGCACTCACCGCCGTCAGCATCGCCGCACTCACGGTCTATGACATGGTGAAGGCTGCCGATCGCGGCATGCGGATTGAAGACATCCGCCTTGTGCATAAGGCCGGCGGCAAATCGGGCGAGTTCATCGGTGGCTGAGAAGGGCGGCTTGCTGCCGGTTGAAGAAGCCCGCGCGCGCATCCTGGCGTCGCTGACGCCCACCGCTGCCGAAACCATCGCCTTGCCCGAAGCGGCGGGGCGCGTGCTGGCGCGGCCCGTGCTGGCGCGGCTCACGCAGCCGCCCGCCGATGTTTCGGCCATGGATGGCTATGCTTTGCGCGCGGCGGATGGCGTTTTGGGCGCAAGGCTTGTGGTGATTGGCGCGGCGCCGGCAGGACATCCTTTCGTCGGGTCAGTTGGCCCTGGTCAGGCGGTGCGGATTTTCACCGGCGGCTTCGTCCCCGAAGGCGCCGATTCAATCCTGTTGCAAGAAGATGCCGAAGCCGCCGATGGCGCTGTTTTGGTCGAGGAAAGCGTCACAGCGGGGCGCTGGGTACGCAAGCGCGGCCTGGATTTCGCTGAAGGTGAGGCGCTTTTGGTGCAGGGCCGGCGCCTGACGGCGCGTGATATCGGGCTAGCGGCGGCCAGCAACAATCCTTGGCTTGCCGTGCATCGGCGCCCGCGTATCGGCATTCTGGCGACAGGGGATGAAATCGCCCTTCCCGGAGACCCCATCCCGCCCGGCGGCATTGTCAGTTCCAACGCGCATGCTTTGGCTGCCCTGATCCGCGCCGGGGGCGGAGAACCAATCGTACTGCCCATCGCCCCCGATGATGCCAGCGCCATTGCCGATATCGCTGCCGCCGCCCAAGCCTATGACATGCTGGTGACGACAGGCGGCGCCAGTGTGGGCGAGCATGACCTGATCCAGCAGGCATTGGGCGGCGAGGGTTTTGAACTCGGCTTCTGGAAAATCGCCATGCGGCCCGGCAAGCCGCTTATCTGGGGGCGGCTTGGGCGCGTGCCGGTGCTCGGCCTGCCGGGCAATCCGGTCTCGGCGCTGGTTTGCGCCATTATTTTCTTGTTGCCGGCGCTGGCGCGGCTTTCCGGCCTGCCTGGCGCGCCAACGCCAAGCCGACGCGTGATTTGCGCCGCACCCCTGGCCGAGAATGACCGCCGCGCCGATTTCCTGCGCGCAAGCCTGGAAGCGGACGCCGAAGGGCACATCACGGTGCGGCCCTTCCAGGTGCAGGATAGTTCGATGCTGGCGACGCTGGCGCGCGCCGATGCGCTGGTGCTGCGCGCACCCTTCGCCCCCGCCTTGCCCGCAGGGGCTGAGGTTGAGGCGATTATCCTGGGTGAATTGGGGATCTGACCCCTTTGATCGGCGCGGTCATGCGCGCCCTTCCGGCCAAAGCGCTGCGATCCTGCTGATCAGCCCGGCGGTGGAGCCATCATGCGCGCCATGGCGCGCCGCGCCGGCGCTGAGTTCCGGCAGGATGGCACCGGCCAATTGCTTGCCAAGTTCCACACCATATTGATCAAAGGGGTTGAGCCCCCATAGCGCGCCGAGCGTCGCGACCTTGTGTTCATAAAGCGCCACCAATTGTCCAAGCGTATAGGCATCAAGCCGCGGCAGCAGCATGGTCACGCTCGGCCTGTCGCCAGGAAAAATCCGATGCGGCAGCAAGCGCGCAATCTCAGCCTCTGCCACGCCGGCGGCGCGCATCTCGGCGGAGACGGCGGCGGCGTCCTTGCCGTTGAGGAGCGCTTCCGCCTGCGCCAGACCATTGGCGAGAAGTTTGCGATGGCTATCCGCATGCGCATGATCGGGCCGCGCCACCAGAATGAAATCCACCGGCACGGGCGTGGTTCCCTGATGCAGCAATTGTATGAAGGAATGCTGCGCATTGGTGCCCGGTTCGCCAAACACCACGGGGCCGGAAGCGCGGTTCAAGGCAGCGCCGGAAACTGCCACGCGTTTGCCCAGGCTTTCCATTTCCAACTGCTGCAGATGCGCGGGCAAGCGCGCGAGGCGTTCATCATAAGGGAGCACGGCGCGGCTTGGATAGAAAAGCCCATTCACATGCCAGACCTCAACCAAGGCGAGCAGCACCGGCAGATTATCCGCAAGTGGCGCGGCCTGAAAATGCTGATCCATTTCGCGCGCACCGGCGAGCAGCCGCGCAAAAGCATCCCAGCCAAGCGCAAGCGCGAGTGACAGGCCAATCGCACTCCAGAGCGAAAACCGCCCACCCACCCAATCGCGAAAACCAAAGACGCGCTCAGGCGAAATCCCGAAAGCGGCGGTCGCGCTCAGATTCGTCGAAAGTGCGGCCATATGCTGCGACGCACCGGCTTCACCCAGCGCAGCGCGCAGCCAATCGCGGGCAAGCGCGGCATTCGCCATGGTTTCCTGCGTGGTGAAGGTTTTGGACGCCACCAACACCAGCGTGCGCGCCGGATCAAGCTTGGCCTGCATCTCGGCCCAGGCATGGCCATCCACATTCGCCAGATAATGCCCGCGCAGCGGTGCCTTATCTGTCCACAAGGCGCGCGCGACCATGGCCGGGCCAAGATCGGAACCACCAATGCCGATATTGAGCACATCGGTGAAGCGCTGACCCTTTACGGTAAGAATGCGCCCTTCATGCACGGCACGCGTGAATTCTTCCATGCGCGCGCGCACTGAAAGCACTTCTGGCATGATGTCTTCGCTGCCGGCGCGAAACGCATCGCCTGCTTCGGCACGCAGCGCCATATGCAAAGCGGCGCGGCCTTCGGTGGCATTCACCGCCGCGCCCGCGAAAAGCCGCGCGCGGCAGCCCGCCACGTCGCGCGCTTCGGCAAGCCTGAGCAACGCACCCATCACCGCATCCGAAATCGCGGTTTTGGAAAAATCGAGCAGCACATCACCCGCCTGGCGCGAAAACCGTGCGAAGCGATCAGGATCAGCGGCGAAAAGCGGGCGAATGGCCGCCGCACCCGGCCTTGCCGCCAAAGCCATCAGCGCCGCCCAGGCGGCCTCAGATTGATCCTCTGCCATGAAAGGGTTTTCGCATGCCTCCGCGGCGGGACTATGGCAGAAGCAGGCGGGCTTTAGCCATGGCGCTGCACACGCAAGGGCGCCAGAATGGCCGCGCCAAGCGCCAGGAAAAGGATCACGGTCGCGATGCCCCAGGCCTGGCTGCCCGAGACCTGTGTTGCGAGTGCGACCGCCGCCGGCCCCAGAAAGCCGGTGATGCGCCCGGAAAGTGCGAAAAGGCCGAAATGCGCCGCCACTTCCTCGGGCGGGGCCATATGCGCCATCAGCGTGCGTGATGCGGCCTGGGCCGGGCCCATGAATAGCCCAAGCGCCAGCGCCAGGGCCCAGAACAGCGTTTTGTCATTGCTCAGCAGCAGGAAACTGCCGAGCACAATCATGGCGCCGAGTGCGACCAGGATTGTGGTTTTGGCGCCAAGCCGATCCTCAATCAGCCCGAAACCCGCCGCCCCCAGCCCCGCCGTGACATTCATGGCGATGCCAAAGATCAGAATTTCCTCAAACCCCATGCCATGCACGCCGGCGGCATAAATCGCGCCGAAGGCGAAAAGCGTATTCAACCCATCCGTGTAGAACAGGCGCGCGATCAGAAACCGCGCCATGGCCGGGCGCTGCGGCAGGCCGCGCAGGATGCTGCGTGTCTCGGCCAGCCCCGCGCGCATGGCAGCACGGAGGCCAGGGCGCGGCCCGGCAGGATCGGGCAAGGCAAGCAAAACGGGCCAGCCAAAAACCACAATCCAGGCCGCCACCAGCAGGGCGGTCGCGCGCACATGCTCCGCCGTGCCGCGATCAAGCCCAAAGGGGGATGGGTTCGGTTGAATGAACAGCACCAGCGCCAGCGCCAGACAGGCAAGCCCGCCGGCGTAGCCAAGCCCCCAAGCGAGGCCCGAAAGCCGCCCCATGCGTTCTTCCGGCACCAGGCCGGGCAGCATGGCGTTGTAGAACACAGCCCCCAATTCAAAGGCGATGGTGGCAAGACCAATGCACACCAGCGCATAAAGCGCATCCGCCGGATCGGGCCGCGCGAACCAGATCAATGCGGTGAAGATGGCGGTCAGCAGCGTGCAAACGGCGAGCATTGCACGTCGGCGCCGCCCCTGATCGGCAATGGACCCCAGAACAGGCGACAGCACGGCGATGGCAAAGGCGGCGAGGGTTTGCATCCAGCCCCATTGCGCCTGACCCGTCACCGGATCGGGCGCGATGGCTTGCGTGAAATAGGCAGCGATGACGAAGGTGGAAACCACCGTCGGGAAGCCGCTATTGGCCCAATCATAGAGCGCCCAGGCGAAAGCCTTGGTCCTGCCTGGGCGTTCGGCCACTTGGGCTATTCCATGATCCCCTTCGGCCCGCGCGCAATGGCAACGGCACCGGTGCGCGAAACCTCGGCCAGGCCAATCGGGCGCATCAGTGCCACAAAGGCGTCAATCTTGTCGGCATTGCCGGTCATCTCAAGCACAAAGCTTTCCGTGGTGGCATCCACCACGCGCGCACGAAACGCATCGGCAAGGCGCAGCACTTCCATGCGGTCCTCACCGCGCCCGACAACCTTGATCAGCGCCAATTCGCGCGTCAGATGCGGGCCTTCGATGGTGAGGTCAGAGACCTTATGCACCGGCACCAGCCGATCCAACTGCGCCTTGATCTGCTCGATCACCATATCCGTGCCGCTGGTGACAATGGTGATGCGCGAAATGCGCCCCGTTTCATCCACCGGTGCGACCGTCAGGCTATCAATATTATAGCCGCGGCCAGAAAACAGGCCGATCACGCGCGCCAGCACGCCCGCTTCGTTTTCGACAAGGACAGCAATTGTCGCGGCGCGCGGCGCGTTCTTCATCTCAGACATTGCCCGCTTCCTCAGACCAGAACCTTGCCTTCATCGGTGACGCCGGCGACGCCGCCTTCCTGTCCCGGCGCCAAGATCATTTCATTATGCGCCGCCCCTGATGGGATCATGGGGAAGCAGTTTTCATCCTTGGCGACACAGATATCCGCGATCACGGGCTTGTCTATCGCGATCATCTCCCGGATCACGCGATCAAGATCATCAATGCCTTCCGCGCGCATGCCAACGGCGTGGAAGCTTTCCGCAAGCTTCACGAAATCCGGCAGGGATGCCGAATAGCTTTCGGAATAGCGCCCGCCATGCAGCAATTCCTGCCATTGCCGCACCATGCCCATATATTCATTGTTCAGAATGAATACCTTCACCGGCAGGCGATACTGCGCGAGCGTCCCCATTTCCTGAATATTCATCAGGATCGAAGCCTCACCCGCGATATCAATCACCAGCGCATCGGGATGCGCGATCTGCACGCCCATCGCCGCCGGCAAGCCATAGCCCATGGTGCCAAGCCCGCCCGAGGTCATCCAGCGATTGGGTTTGTCGAAGCCGAAATACTGCGCTGCCCACATCTGGTGCTGGCCGACTTCGGTGGTGATGAAGGTCTCACGCCCCAATTCGCGGGTGATGTCATAAAGCCGCTGCACCGCATGCTGCGGTTTGATGATCTTGCCTTCCTGGCGATAGGCCAAGCATTTCTTGCCGCGCCATTCATCAATCTGGCGCCACCAGGCGGCGATGGCGGGCTTATCCTGCGCCGCTTCATCCGCCTTCCAGGCTTCAATCATGGCGGCCAGCACGGCGCGCGCATCGCCCACAATCGGCACATCCACCGCGACATTCTTGTTGATCGAAGACGGATCAATATCGGCGTGGATCTTCTTTGATTTCGGTGAGAAGGCATTGAGTCGACCCGTCACGCGGTCATCGAAACGCGCGCCGATATTGAACATGACATCGCAGCCATGCATCGCAAGGTTTGCTTCATAAGTCCCGTGCATCCCCAGCATGCCCAGGAATTGCGGGTCTTCCGCCGGATAGGCGCCAAGCCCCATCAGCGTATTGGTACACGGCATGCCTGTCATGCGCACAAATTCACGCAGCAGGCGGGACGCTTCCGGCCCGGCATTGATCACGCCGCCGCCGGCATAGACAATCGGGCGATGCGCGCGCTTCAGCAGCCGCACCGCTTCGCGGATGGCCTTGGCATCGGGTTCCGTGCGCGGGCGATAGGAACGATGGCTTTGCGTGGTCGCTTCCTGATAGGGCGCCTTGTTGATCAAAATGTCCTTGGGCAGATCAATCACCACCGGGCCGGGGCGACCTGACTTCGCGACGTAAAACGCCTCATGCATCACGCGGGCGAGGTCTTCGGATTTCTTCACCAGGTAATTATGCTTGGTCGCCGGGCGCGTGATGCCGGTGGTATCGGCTTCCTGGAAGGCATCATTGCCGATCAGATGGGTCGGCACCTGGCCCGTGAGGCAGATCACCGGGATGGAATCCATCAGCGCATCCACCAGCCCCGTCACCGCATTGGTGGCACCGGGGCCAGAGGTCACCAGCACCACGCCCACCTTCCCGGTGGAACGCGCATAGCCTTCCGCGGCATGAACCGCCGCCTGTTCATGGCGCACCAGGATGTGGCGAATGGCGTTTTGCTGAAAAATCGCGTCATAGATCGGCAGCACCGCGCCGCCGGGGTAGCCGAAAATCACCTCAACGCCGTTATCCTTGAGCGCGCGCAATACCACCTCGGCACCCGAAAGGCTTTGGGTGGCGGTGGCGGGCGGGGCTTGGGTCGCGGCGGACATGGTGTTTTCCTTCGTGAAAAGACACCGGCCCCAAAACATTGGGGCCGGCGGAGCAGGGCTTCTAGACCCCGGCTGAGGGGTGCGTCAACGGATAAAATCAAGAAATGCGAAAAATTTGGCCGATTCACTTTCCGAAAATTGCGCGAAATCTTCAAATCGCGCATTTATGATATAGGTATGCTCAGGCGAGGCCAGTTCATGGTGGCGGAACCAGGTCGCCTGCCGCTTGGTATATTGCCCGGTGGCCAGGATGGCGTGGGCGGAGGCTTCGTCTTCCGTCATCCGCCCGGCCAGCATGGCGGCGATTTCCGGCACGCCATGGGCGCGCATGGCGGGCAAGGCGGGGTCAAGCCCTTGGGCCAGCAGGGCGCGCACCTCATCCACCGCGCCAGCCTGGATCATCGCCGCCCAACGCTTGGCGATGGCAGCGCGCAGCCTATCGCGCGGCGGGTCAAGCAGAATGGCCGCAAAGCGCCAGGGCGCCGGTGCGGCGCTGGCTTCCGCCTGCCACGCCGCAATGCCTCGCCCGGTGCCGCGCCAGACCTCATAGGCGCGGGCGATGCGCTGGCTGTCACTGGGCCTAAGCCGCGCCGCCGAGGCAGGGTCCTCAGCCGCCAGCCTTGCATGGAGCGCTGCGGGGCCTTCCTCGGCCAAAAGCCGGCGGGCTTCTTCGCGGGCTGGCGCGGGGATGGGCGGGATGGCGGCGAGCCCCTGGGTAAGTGCCGCGCAATACATGCCAGTGCCACCGCAAATGATGGGCAGCCGCCCTGCCGCGCGGGCTTGGTCCATGGCCTTGAGGGCGGCATCGCGCCACCAGGCGACAGAGGCGGCCTCAGCCGCCGGGCGCAGACCATAAAGCAGATGCGGCGCACGGGCTTCATCCGCTGCGCTGGGGCGCGCGGTGATGATGTGAAGCTCTTGGTAAAGCTGCATGCTATCGGCGTTGATGATGGCGCCGCCGAGGCGTTCGGCGATTTCCAGCGCCAGCGCAGATTTGCCTGAGGCTGTCGGTCCGACAACAAACAAAGCGGGAGGTTGATCCTTGTTCATGGCGCGGGCATAGCCCATGCATGGACAAGATTATGACCCTGGTCGCCCCGCGCGGCGCGCTTTCCCCGGATCATTTGGCCAAGGCTGCTGCGGCGCTGCGCGCGGCAGGTGGGGAAGCCGGCGCGGCGCAGCCTTTGTCTGAGGCCGAAGCCGCTGATCTGCCCTTTGGCGGCCTGCCGCTGGATGTCGCGGATAGGGCGGTGCGGGATGCCTTGGCGGGCCAGCCGGTGGATGCCATCGCGCAGGAAGTGGCGGGGCGGCAGAAGCGCCTGCTGATCGCCGATATGGATAGCACCATGGTCACCAGCGAGACGCTCGATGAATTGGCCGGGGAGGCTGGGCTCAAGGAAGAAATCTCGGCCATTACGCGGCGCGCCATGAATGGCGAATTGGATTTCGAAGGGGCACTGCGGGAACGCGTTGGCATGCTGAAGGGCCTGGCGCTGGAAGCGCTGGAACGCACCTGGGCGACGACGGAATTGATGCCGGGCGCGGTCGAATTGGTCGCGACCATGCGCGCCCATGGCGCGCGCTGCGCGCTGGTTTCCGGCGGCTTCACCTTTTTCACGGGGCGCGTGGCGGAAAAGCTCGGCTTTCATGAACATCATTCCAATACCCTGCTGCATGAAGCCGGCAGGCTGACCGGCCAGGTGGGAGACCCCATCCTGGGCCGCAATGCCAAGCTGGTTACGCTGAAGCGCCTGGCGGGGGAAGAAGGACTGGATCTGGCCGAGACCTTGGCCGTGGGTGATGGCGCGAATGACCTTGATATGCTGGGCGCGGCAGGGCTTGGCGTTGCCTTTAAAGCTAAACCCATAGTGGCAGCTGCGGCGCGGGCGCGGGTGGATCACGCGGATTTGCGCGCCCTGCTGTTTGCGCAGGGGTATCCGTCGGCGGCGTTTCGGCGGGGGGTGTGAGGCTACGGGGCTTCGGGCGGGGCTGGAAAAGTCTTGACGCTGGTGCTACCTGGTATTACCAATACATGTCATGACAGTGAAATCCTCCATCTCCCTCGCCGATGAACAGCATGCTTTTGCCAAGACGCTGGTTGATGCCGGGCGCTTCCCGAGCATGAGTGCCGTGTTGCAGCAAGGGGTCGAACTTCTGCGCCAGCAAATGGAAACCGAGGCGATGGAACGCGCGGCGCTGGCAGAAGTGCTGAAACAACGGCGCGCAGGCAAATTCGTCTCGGCCAATGCGATGGATGAGCGCATCGCGGCGATGCTGGCCCGCAAGCGCCAGGCGCATGCCGTACAGGATTGAATTCGCCGAAGCCTCTGAGCGTGATCTTGAGCTAATTTTTGATCATCTGTTCGAAAGCTATCTGAGTTTCGGCGAAAGCACTGATCAGGCCTTGGATCACGCGGGTCAGCGCATCAAGGGTATCCGTGCCTCTGCGGAACGCTTGGCGCTGTTTCCTGAGCGCGGCGCATCACGCGATGATATCTTGCCCGGCCTTCGCTTCATGGTGATGGAGCGCGCAATTTATTGGTATGATGTTGATGATCGAGCGCAGGCGGTCCGGGTGCTCGGGATATTTTTCGGTGGGCAGGATCATATTCGCCGCATGCTGATCAGGCTTTTGGGGACAGACCCTCCGGCCTCACGTAAAGATTGACCAGAACATCCGCGCACTCGTGATCGCCAGAAACACCGCGAAGGCGCGCTTCAGCAGCAAGGGCGGGATGCTATGTGCCAGCTTCACGCCCCAAGGTGTTGCGATGATGGAGGTGGGCGCAATCAGCGCAAAGCCAATCAGGCTGACATAGCCGAGTGAGAAGGGCGGCACGCGCGGATCGCCCCACCCGCCCCAGATCAGGCCGATGGTGGCCGGGATGGCGATAATCACGCCAAAGGCCGAAGCCGTCGCGACCGCGGCGCGGATGGGGTAGCCCAGCAAGGACAGCAAAGGCACCCCAAGCGTGCCGCCGCCAATCCCCATCATGGCACTGACGGAACCGATGCCGAGGCCAAGTGCGGCGCGTGGCGCGCCTTCCGGCACGCGATCCGTCAATTTGAAGTCCAATCCAGTGAAGCCCATGTTGAAGGCGACCAGCAGCGCGACCAAAGCGAAAATCGCCGTCTGCCCTTCGCCCCGCACATAAATCGCGAGCAGCGTGCCGATCACCACCCCTGCAAGCATAGTGGGCCAGATAGAGCGCACCAGCGCCATATCCATCGCCCCGGTCGCGCGATGCTTGCGCGCCGATTGGATGGAGGTTGGGATAATGGTCGCCAGCGATGTCGCCACCGCCACCTTCATCTGCACCGCTTCCGGAATGCCGAATAGCGGAAAAACATTGAAGAGCAGCGGCACAATCACAATCCCGCCACCAACGCCAAGCAAGCCCGCGAGTGTGCCGGAAACCAGGCCCGTCGCCGCCATGGCCAAGGCCAAGGCGCCGAGCCAGAGCGGATCGTTCAGATAAGTCATTTTTGTCCTACGCGGCGCTGTGCCGTCCTCAACGGGCGTGGCATAGAGGCGCATGGATTGCGCGTCACCCCGTGGGGTGGCTGTGAAAAGGTGGGTTGCGATGGCTGATGCTCGAATCCTGGGCGTTTTGGGCGGCATGGGGCCGCTGGCGAGTGCATGTTTCATGCAGCGCCTGACTCTGCTGACCCCCGCCGAGCGTGATCAGGACCATATCCCAACGATCCTCTGGTCCGACCCCCGCGTGCCGGACCGTACCGCGGCGCGGGTTGCCGGCGGCGAAGACCCCCTGCCCGCGCTGCTGCGCGCCATTCGCGGGCTGGAAGCCGCCGGCTGCGGCGCCATCGCCATTCCCTGCAATACCGCGCATGGCTGGTATGATGGCATGTGCGCCGCAACCCGCATGCCCATTTTGCATATCGTGGATGCGGCGGGCGCCGAATTGCG
>JBIIIE010000336.1:0-3500 GCA_044235135.1 Roseomonas sp.
CATGTGCTGGTGAAGGAACCGGGCACGGAAGAACCAACACCTTGGCATAATGACCAGCCCTATTGGACGGTTGAGGGCTGGCAGGTGTGTTCGCTCTGGATCCCGCTTGATCCCGTGGCGCGGGAGAATGGCGTTGAATATGTCGCGGGGTCGCATCGCCGCAATGAATGGTTCAAGCCGAAGCGCTTTGCCGATCGCGCTGACCATCCTTCCGACGATCCGCGGTTTCTGCCGGTACCCGATGTTGAGGGGAACCGTGGCGATTACACGCTGCTGGGCTGGGATTTGCAGCCGGGCGATTGCGTGGCCTTCCATGGGCTGACATTGCATGGGGCGCCGGGCAATCGTAGCGGCAAACTGCGGCGCCGCGCGGTTTCAGCGCGTTGGACGGGCGATGATGCGGTGTTCACACGCCGCAAGGGGATTGAAAGCCCGCCGGCGCCCGCGCATGCGCCGGCACATGGGGCGGCGATGGATAGTGAGGTGTTTCCGGTGGTGTGGCGGGCGGCTTAGCATTTTCAAGCCAAGTGGGCTCACTTGGCGACTCGGAAAATGCGACCCAAACAAAGATTTAGGGGGTGTCCGGTGAACGAATGTGAACCGGACAAGAACTAACCCACCACCGCCCCTACCAAAAACCCAACCCCCGCCAGGCTCGCCGCTGCGCCCATCGCCGGGCGCAGCCAGCTTGCGCGCGCGGCCTGCTGCGCCAGCGCCATCGCACCCAGCATCAGCGCGCCCTGGATCACGGCAAGCCCGGCCAGATAGGCGATGATCGGTGTTGCCTCCGCGCCGATCACGGCTTCCGCGAAGGCATGGCCATGGAACAGCCCGGCCAGGGCGAAACCCGCCAGCAGCGCCGGGGCGGAGACGCGCTTCGCGACCAGTAGCGCCAGCCCCGCCAGCAGCACCGATGCCGCGATCAAGGCTTCGACTGGGCCAAGCCCAATGCCGGCCATATGCAGCGCCAGGCCCGCCATGCCGGCCACCAGAAAGCCCGCAATCGCGCGCAACGCCTCACTGCGCGGCAGGGCTGCGGCCAGCACACCAGCAGCCAATAAGAAGGCCAAATGGTCCAATCCAATCACCGGATGGCCGATGCCCGAAGCAAAACCCTGCCAAAGCGTTTCCGGCATGGCCCCGTCCATCGGGTGATGCGCCGCTGCGGGCAGGGGCAGCAGGGCCAAAAGGCCAAGGGCGAAAGAATGACGACGCATGGTAACCTCCGGGAATTCCAGGCGCATGCTTGCCGCTTCTGGTCCGCTTCGCAAGCCGGGCGTGGTTGGACCGGCGGGGTGGAGCCTCTATATCCGCTGCGTGATCACATTTCCTCGGATTCCCCTCCTGCTTGGCCTGCTGCTGCTGGCTGGCCCCGCCTTTGGCGCCTGCGCCGATTCCCCCGCGCCTGGCGTGGTCTGGCGGCGCTGCCTGCTGGATAATGTGGACCTTTCAGGCCGAGACCTGACCGGGGCCATTTTGCGCGATACCTCCTTCGCGCGGGGGCGGTTTGTGGGGGCGACGCTGGCGGGCGTTGATGCTTCCGATGCGCGGTTGAGCTTTGCCGATCTGACCAATGCCGATCTTACCGGTGCAACCTTGCGCAGCGTTGATCTGACCCGCGCCGTATTGGCGGGTACCGTGTTGAAGGGCGCTGATTTGCGCCGCGCCACGCTGTTTCGTGCCGATTTGCGCGGCGCCGATCTGACCGGGGCTGATCTGACCGGCGCCAATCTTTCCGGCGCGCAATTGGGCGGGGCGCGCTGGTTGGATGGCGAGAAGATTTGCGGTGCCGATTCCATCGGTTCCTGCCAGTGACTGAGGCGGATTACCTCGCGCGGCTCAATCCTGAGCAACGCGCGGCGGTGGAAGCTTTGGATGGCCCGCTTTTGGTGCTGGCGGGTGCGGGCACGGGCAAGACGCGCGTGCTGACCACGCGGTTTGCGCATTTGCTGCGCAGCCGGAAGGCCTTTCCGTCGCAAGTGCTGGCGGTGACCTTCACCAATAAGGCGGCGCGGGAAATGCGCGAACGCGTTTCCGCCATGATGGGGGAGGCGGTGGAGGGGCTTTGGCTTGGCACCTTTCATGCGCTGACGGCGCGCATGCTCCGCCGCCATGCGGAACTTGTCGGGCTGAATGCCAATTTCACCATCCTGGATACGGATGATCAGATGCGCCTGCTGAAGCAGGTGATGGAAGCCGAGCATATTGACCTGAAGCGTTGGCCCGCGAATGGGCTGATGGCAATTATCCAGCGCTGGAAGGATCGCGGCCTGACACCCGATGGCATCACGGCTGCCGAGGATACGGATTACGCCATGGGCCGCGCGCGCGCGATTTATGAGGCGTATCAGGCGCGGTTGAAGGCGCTGAATGCGGCTGATTTCGGTGATTTGCTGCTGCATGTGGTGACCATCCTGCGCAACCATCCGGATGTGCTGGCCGATTATCAGCGGCGCTTTCGCTATATTCTGGTGGATGAATATCAGGACACCAATCTGGTGCAGTATTACTGGCTGCGATTGCTGGCACAGGCGCATCGCAATATCTGCTGCGTCGGGGATGATGACCAATCCATCTATTCCTGGCGCGGGGCGGAGATTGAAAACATCCTGCGGTTCGAGAAGGATTTCCCCGGCGCGCAAGTGGTGCGGTTGGAATCCAATTACCGTTCCACGCGCCCCATTCTGGCCGCCGCTTCCGGCCTGATCGCGCATAATACGGGCCGCTTGGGCAAGACCTTGCGCCCCGGGCGCGCCGATGCGGATGGGGAGAAGGTGAGCGTTGTCTCTGTCTGGGACAGCGAAGAAGAAGCGCGCATGGTGGCTGAACGCATTGAAGCCGCGCGGCGTTCCGGGGAATCGCTGGGTGAGGTCGCCATTCTGATCCGCGCCGGGTTTCAGACTCGCGCCTTTGAAGAACGCCTGATCACGCATGGCATTCCCTATCGCGTGGTGGGTGGCGCGCGGTTTTATGAACGGCAGGAAATCCGCGATGCCATGGCCTATTTCCGCGTGGTGGCGCAGCCCGCGGATGATCTGGCGCTTGAACGCATTGTCAACCTGCCCAAGCGCGGGCTTGGCGATACCGCGATGCGGGAGATGCATGCGCTGGCGCGGGCGGAAGCGGTGCCGCTTTCCATCGCTGCCGGCATGGCGCTGGAAAAGGGCGTGATCAAGCAGGCCAAGGCGCGCGCCGCTTTGGGTGAATTGCTGGAAGCTTTCGCGCGCTGGCGCGCCATGCTGCCCAATGAAGGCCATGTGGTGATGGCGGCCACACTTCTGGAAGAAAGCGGCTATACCGATATGTGGAAGCAGGATCGCAGCCCGGAAGCGCCGGGGCGGCTTGATAACCTCAAGGAATTGCTGCGCGCCATGGCGGATTACGAAACGCTGGGTGGCTTTCTGGAACATGTCTCGCTCGTGATGGAAAACGACGAAGCGGCGGAAGGCCAGCGCGTTTCCATCATGACGTTGCATGGCGCGAAGGGGCTGGAATTTGAC
>JBIIIE010000337.1:0-3491 GCA_044235135.1 Roseomonas sp.
CAGTGGTTAGGCTCATGATGCGTTGCGGCGCAAAATGCGCATAACACCAGATCATAATGACGAAAGCGATTGCGATAATCAGGCCGGGAATGGCACCTGCGATGAACATGGCGCCGATGGAAACCTCGGCCAGCACGCCATATACGATCATCAACAATGATGGCGGTATCAGCATGCCAAGAATACTGCTACCCGCGACAGTGCCGGCGGCGAAGCGCATTGAATAGCCGTGGCGCACCATCTCAGGCACCGCGACCTTGGTAAAAACCGCCGCCGAGGCAATGGAAACCCCCGTCACAGCGGCAAATACCGCATTGGCACCAACAGTCGCGATGCCAAGGCCGCCTTTCACGCGTTTCAGCAGATTTTGTGCAACATCAAAGGTATCCTTGCCGACATCGGAAATACTGACCAGAAGCCCCATCAGGACAAATAGCGGTATGGTCGCAAACAGATAATCCTGAATGCCGGAATAGGTCGCCAAGGCCGTGAAGCGAAAGGCCAAATCAGGATTTTCGCGAATCAGCCAAACGCCAATCGCGCCGGTTGAAATCAGTGTAATGCCAATCGGCAGCCCGATGATGATCAGCGTCACCATCAGTCCGATCAATGCGAAGCCAAGACTGGTATCATCCATGGCGCGACAACATCCCGCGCAGTTCGGCGACAAAGACCGCCAGATAGGCGATACCCCCTGCCACACCGCCCAGCACGATCAGGCCGCGAAATGGCCAGGTGGGCACGGTGAAAAGCCCCTGCACGCCAAAGAACTCCCTCAAATTGATGGAATTCCACATGCCGGGCCAGGCTGCTTGCGCGATGAAGAACATCACCGCCGCGCCAATCAGGTAAAACAGCGCCTCAAACCCTCGGCCAAGGCGTGGCGCCCAATTCAGCACGCGCTGGATCAGGAAATCCGCGCGCGTCATGCGGCGGTGATAGATGGTGGCGCCAATCTGCAGAAAGACGATTCCCACCACCGAATGCGCGGCAATTTCCGCAACCCCGGTGATGGGCGCATTCAGGAAGGACCGGCCAATCACATCGGCACAGATCAGCAGCATCAGCCCGAAGGTCCAAATGGTGCCAATGGCCGCAAGGCCATCAAGCAACATCCGGATCGGGCCAAAGGGCTGCCTGGGGGCGGCGCTTTCCAGCGCCGCCCTGTCAATATCATCAGCCAAGCGGGCAGGCCTTCCGGATCAGGAAGTGACTTCGCGGTCCCAATTGCGCCCGGGCGTCTGCCCGGCAGCGCGAATGGCTGCGAAATAGGCATTCAACACATCCCGCGCCGCAGGGCCAGAGCTATCCACCCAGGTGCGCGCAATGTTTGGCAGGCCACGGATCCAGCGCTCACGCTCGGCGGCCGGCAGAGTGCTGATGATGGCACCCTGGCGAGTCATTTCCGTCTCGGCGGCGGCAATGCGGGCTGAGACATCGCGGATATGCGCCTGCGTCGTCGTTTTACCCGCTTCCGTCATGGCGCGGCGCACACCTTCCGGCCAACGATCAAAGCGCTGCTTATTGGCCGCAATGCCGCCGACATACATCGCACCCACATCGCATTTCGTGATGTAGCGCGCCACTTCATGCACGCGCGTCGGCAGGATGCCGACAAAGAAGGAAAGCGCGCCTTCCGAAACGCCTGTCTGGATATCGGTGTAATAGGTAGTGAGCGCGCCATCCACCGGCGTCGCACCCGTGCCGGTCAGCCAATTCGCGCTGGTGCCAGGTGCGGAGATCTTGCGGTTGCGCAAATCATCCAGGCTGCGCACCGGGAAGTTTGACCAGATGTGATAGGTATCCGTGATGTAGGAGCTGAGCGGCACCATGTTGAGGCCGTTCCAATTCTGCCGAATGGCCGGCACGTTTTCATTCATGGATTCAAAGGTATTGGCCACCAACGCGTGATCGCCGGTCGCGAAAGGCGTGAAATAGGTCACGTTTTGCAGCGGCATGGTGCTGCCTTCCCAAAGCGTGCCCACATAGCCAATATCAGTGATGTTATCGCGCACGGCTTCCATCGTGTCCTGAAAGCGATAGAGCGTGCCGCCATAGGATTCACGCCAATTGACGCGATGCGTATTGCCCCCATCGCGCAGCAGCTTGTCCACTTCCGGCTGGAAGACATTCTTCATCATCGCGACCCAGAAATTCGCCACCGGGTGGCTGGATGCGATGGTGATGTTCAGCGCGGTTTGCGCGCGGCTATGGATGGAAAACAAGGGCAGCGTGGAAGCGCCCAGGATCAGGCTGCGGCGAAGGGTGGTCATGGCTATTCTCCCTGTTGTGGCGTTTGTGAACGCGGTTGAGTTTATTCAGGCAATGGTGCCAAGCGCGCGCAAGATACGCTCTGGCGTAAAGGGCTGTTCATGCACGCGGGCCTTGAAGGGCCGGAGTGCATCATTGATGGCATTCATGATGGCTGCCGGCGCGCCGGCCGTGCCGGCCTCTCCGGCGCCCTTGGCACCCAGCAGCGACTCGCGCGTTGGCGTTTCCACATGGCCGACATGAATCTCGGGCATTTCCGCCGACATGGGCACCAGATAATCGGCCAGCGTCGTTGTCAGCAGATTGCCTTCCGCATCATAGACACAATGTTCGTAAAGCGCGCCGCCAATGCCCTGCACAATGCCGCCGCGCACCTGTTCATCCACCAAAAGGGGGTTCACAACGCGTCCGCAATCTTCAACGCACCAATGCTCCAACAGCTTCACCATGCCGGTCGCGGGGTCCACTTCAACCCAGCTTGCCTGAATGCCATTCGTGAAGGCGAAGGGGTATTCCTTGGTGATGAAATGGCGCGTTTGCACCAATTCGCGCTGCAATTCCTTGGGCAGCGTATCACCACGGAAATAGACAATGCGGCCCAGTTCAAACAGCGTCATGCGCGGCTTGCCGCTGGCCTTATCCGTGATTTCGCCCATGGCGATGTCAAGTGTTTCTGGTGCCGCCTGCAGCATGGCGCCGGCCACTTCCAGGATTTGCTGCTTGAGCGCAATGGCCGATTGCAGCGCCGCTTCCCCGCCAATGCCCGCACCGCGACATGCCCAGGTTCCGCCGCCATAAGGCGTGGTCTGCGTATCGCCGGTGATGATCTTCACGCGATTGACCGGTACGCCAACACCATGCGCCACGATTTGCGCCAAGATCGCCTCGGTCCCCTGGCCTTGTTCCGTGACACCAGAGGAAGCAACAATGGACCCATCCGGGTCCATGCGCACAGTGCAGCCATCCTGCGCAGAAATCCGCGCGCCACCAATGCCATACATGAAGGGCGAAGGATTGGTCAGTTCAATGAAGGACGCAAAGCCAATGCCGCGATAGATGCCGCGCTGGCGTGCTTCCGCCTGATCGGCGCGAATACGCTCCAACGGCACCATATCCAGCAACTTGTTGAGCGATGCGTGATGCGACAGCCCCTCAAAACGCATCCCCGGCGGTGAGGTATAGGGATAGGCATCATCACGAATAAGATTGCGCCGGCGTAT
>JBIIIE010000339.1:0-3486 GCA_044235135.1 Roseomonas sp.
CCCTGGGTCGCGTTCCGCGGGGCGCGTGCAATCCGTGGCGCTGCGCCTGATTTGCGAACGCGAAGCGGAAATCGAAGCCTTTCGTGCCCGCGAATATTGGACGATTGAAGGCCGTTTCACCACGGCGGCGGGCGCGCCTTTCACCGCGCGGCTCACGCATCTTGAAGGCCGCAAGCTTGAACAATTCGACCTGCCGGATGAAGCGGCGGCGATGCGCGCGAAGAAGCTGGCGGAAGGTGGCCTCTATAACGTGGCGTCGGTCGAAAAGCGCCGCGTGCGGCGCAATCCGCCGCCGCCCTTCATGACTTCGACCTTGCAGATGGAAGCATCGCGCAAGCTTGGCATGGGCGCGCAGCAAACCATGCGCACGGCGCAGGCTTTGTATGAAGCCGGCCACATCACCTATATGCGGACCGATGGTGTGACCATGGCGCGCGAAGCCATCGCCGCCATTCGTGATCACGTGAAAAGCGCATTCGGGCCGAATTACATGCCCGCCGCGCCGCGCGAATATGCCTCCAAGGCCAAGAACGCGCAGGAAGCGCATGAGGCGATCCGCCCCACCGATGTCACCCGCAGCCCTGAGACGATGGGCGGCGAATTGGAAGGCGCTCAGGCCAGGCTTTATGAGCTGATCTGGAAGCGCGCGGTCGCGTCCCAAATGGCCTCCGCCGAAATGGACCAGACCACAGTGGATATCGCGGCCAAGGATGGTCGCGCGCAATTCCGCGCCACGGGTTCGGTGATTGCCTTTGACGGTTTCCTGAAGCTCTATCGCGAAGATGAGGATGATCGCGCCGCTGATGCGCGCGCCGGCATCGCGCCCGGCAGCGCACCCGCCGAGGATGATGAAAGCCGCATCCTGCCGCCGATGCGCGAAAAGGAAGCGCTGAAGCGCGGCGATATCGCCGCAAGCCAGCATTTCACCCAACCGCCGCCGCGCTATTCCGAAGCGTCGCTGGTGAAGAAGCTGGAAGAACTCGGCATTGGCAGGCCTTCCACCTATGCGTCCATCCTGCAACGCTTGCAGGATTTGAAATATGTTTCGCTCGAAAAACGGCGTTTTGTGGCGCAGGATTTGGGGCGGATGGTCACCACCTTCCTGGTGCGGTTTTTCGAAAAATATGTGGATACCGGCTTCACCTCCGCCATGGAGGAGAAGCTTGATGAAATCTCCGGCGGGCGGGCGGAATGGCGCGCGGTGATGCATGCCTTTTGGGATGAATTCTCCCGCGCGGTGGAAGCGACCAAGGATCTGAAAGTGCGCGATGTGATTGACGCGCTGGATGAGGATCTGGGGCCGCATATCTTCCCCGCGCGCGGCGATGGCACTGACCCGCGGGTGTGCCCAAGCTGCGCGGCGGGCCGGCTGGGGCTGCGGCTTGGGCGCGGTGGCGCCTTCATCGGTTGCTCCAACTACCCGGAATGCCGCTACACGCGCCCCTTCGGCGTTGGTCCCGCGGATGGTGAAGGCGCTGGTGGCGACCGCGAATTGGGCAAGGACCCCGCGACTGGCCAGGCGGTCACCATGCGGCGCGGGCCTTACGGCGTTTATGTCCAGCTTGGCGAACCGGGCACGGATGCCAAGGGCAAGCCCACCAAGCCGCGCCGGGCGAGCCTGGCTGCCGGGCAGAACCCGGATAATATGACCTTGGAAGCCGCGCTTGGCTTGCTCTCCCTGCCGCGCGT
The DNA here is from genome assembly GCA_044235135.1 of Roseomonas sp. Taxonomy (GTDB): domain Bacteria; phylum Pseudomonadota; class Alphaproteobacteria; order Acetobacterales; family Acetobacteraceae; genus Neoroseomonas. Next base: position 1,690 of record JBIIIE010000339.1, read on the forward strand.
GATTGGCATTGATCCTGAAAGCCAGGAGGAAATCACGGCGGGGCTTGGGCGTTTCGGGCCTTATGTGCGCTGTGGCAGCATCTTCAAATCGCTCGATAAGGATGATGATGTCCTGACCATCGGGCTTAATCGTGCCATTGTGCTTTTGGCCGATGCGCGGTCCCGCATCCGTGAATTGGGGCCGCACCCCAAGGACGGGGAGATGGTGGTGGTGCGCAAAGGCCGCTTCGGGCCTTACGCGCAGCATGGGCGGACAGTTGCCAATCTGCCGCGCGATCTGGCGATGGAAGACGCCAAGCTTGCCGATATGGTCTCGCTGTTGGCCGAAAAGGGCAAGGACATGAAGGCGCGCGGGGCTGCGGCGCGCAAGGGTGCGAAGGGTGGCGCGCGCAAGGCGGCGCCCAGCGCGGCGCCGGCCAAGCCTGCCGCGAAAGCGAAACCCGCTGCCAAGGCCAAGGCTGCACCGGCGAAAGCCAAGCCCGCCGCGAAGCCGAAAGCCGCGCCCGTCAAGGCCAAGCCGAAAGCCACTGCCAAGGCAAAGCCCGCCGCGCGCAAGAGCAGCCGCTGAGATGCCGCGTCGCGGGCCGCCGGTGAAGGGCCATAAGGCCCGATCCCGCGCCGCCGCCGGCCCGGCCGCCAGCGCCAAGCGGCGCGGTTCAGCACGGCAGGCCGCCGAAACCCCAGGCGGGTTGCCATCAAAGGCGGCGCTGCGCGGTTTTCTGGCCGAAGCCAAGGGACGTGTGACGAAATCCGAAATCGCCCGCGCCTTTGGCCTGACGACGGATCAACGCCCGGCCTTGCGACAAATGATGCGCGAATTGGCCGAAGAAGGTGGGTCAAGCCCTGCCGGCAAGCGCGCCATCATCGCGCCGGGGCGGCTGCCTGATATGGCGCCGGTGGAAGTGACCGGCACGGACCCGGATGGGGACCCCATCGCGCGGCCTTTGCAATGGCAGGGCGAAGGCCGCCCGCCGATCATCTATATGCGCCCGGAAGGCAAGGGCCGCCCGGCTTTGGCCGTGGGGGAGCGTGTGCTCGCGCGGCTCAAGCCCATTGGTGCCGGCAAATATGAAGGCCGCACTTTCAAGCGCATCGCGGGCAGTGCGCCTGCGCGCATTCTGGGCGTTTATGAAGAAGGGCGCATCATCCCAACGGATCGGCGCCAGAAGGGCGAATGGATTGTCCCGCCCGGTGAAGCGGGCGGCGCCAAGCCAGGCGATATTGTGCTGGCCGAACCCTTGCCCGCCACGCGGCATTTCGGCCCGAAGCCCGCGCGCATTGTGGAAAGCCTTGGCGTCATGGGCGAACCGCGTTCGGTTTCGCTTATCTGCATCCATGCCCATGGCATCCCCGATATCTTCCCTGCGGAAGCCTTGCGTGAAGCCGAAGCGGCGAAGGGTGTCACTGCCCGCGGGCGGGTTGATTTGCGCGACCTGCCGCTGGTGACGATTGATGGCGATGATGCGCGGGATTTCGATGATGCTGTCCATGCCGAAGCCGATGGCGCTGGCTGGAAAGTGACGGTCGCCATCGCCGATGTCGCGCATTATGTCGGCCCCAACAGCCATTTGGACCGCGAAGCCTGGGCGCGGGGCAATTCGGTCTATTTCCCCGATCGCGTTGTGCCGATGCTGCCGGAAGCCCTTTCCAATGGCTGGTGCAGCCTGCGCCCGCGTGAGGATCGCGGCTGCCTTTTCGTTGAAATGCGCTTTGATGGCGCGGGGAGGAAGTCTGCGCATCGCTTCGGGCGCGGCATCATGCGTTCCGCCGCGCGGCTGACTTACGAACAGGCGCAGG
>JBIIIE010000338.1:0-3486 GCA_044235135.1 Roseomonas sp.
CTCCGCATCTGCACATCATCATTCAGCGTCTTCATGGCGGCGTAGTTGAAGCGGTATTTGGATTCCTGCCCATGCGCCGCCCAGATCAGCGTTTCATGCGCATTGGTGAAGCGCCGGCCGCGGAAATTCGGCATGGGATTGGCCTTGCGCCAGATCACATCATTCAGAATCCAAAAGCCGAGATCCTGCAACGCGACCCCCAGGCGGAACACATTATGATAGGCACCCATCACCCAAATCGTGCCATCCTTGCGCAGCACGCGGCGGCATTCTGTCAGCCAGGCGCGGGTGAAGGCATCATAAGCGGCCAGATCGGGGAAGCGGTCCCAGGCATCATCCACGCCATCAACAATACTCTCATCCGGGCGGCGCAATTCGCCCTTCAATTGCAGGTTATAGGGCGGGTCAGCAAAGATCGCATGCACGCTGGCCGGCGGCAGGCGGCGCAGCATGGCAATCGAATCTCCGACCAAAACCTGGTCCAAGAGCAGCTCTAGCTGCGTTCCCACCGTGAAATCCCTTGTTGATCACGCAAGAATCGCGCGCCCGAGTCGCGCGGTCAAGTCAGGTTCAAAACGGACTGATCTACCGGACCAAAACCGCGCCGGTGGTGGGGGGATGGGCCGAGCCGTGCGAGGGCTTCCCGATGCGTCGCTGTCGGGTAGCCGGCATGGCGGGCGAAGCCATATTCAGGCCAGCGCGGGTCGAGCCTTCGCATGGCCCGATCCCTGAGCACCTTGGCGATGATCGAAGCGCCCGCGATGGAAAAGCTGAGCCCATCCCCGCCGACCACGCAGCGCACCGGGCAGGCCAGGGGCGGCGGCTGATTGCCATCCACCAGCGCGTGATCGGGGGGCATTGGCAGCTTCGCCACCGCGCGTCGCATGGCCAGATGCGTGGCGCGCAGGATATTGAGCCGCCCAATCTCAGTGGCTGACGCCGCGCCGACGCCGATTTCAACTAGCCCTTCGGCCTTGGCGGCTTGCAGTGCGGCAAAGGCGGCATCGCGCGCCGCTTCCTTGAGCTTCTTGGAATCCTGCAATAGCGCCGCGAGGCTTTCGGGTGGCGGCACCCGGAACACCACGGCAGCGGCCAATACCGGGCCAGCGAGGGGGCCGCGCCCGGCCTCATCTACGCCCGCCACGCGCCCGCCAAGTGCCGCTTCCAGGCTGAAATCGGGCCGCGCGATCATATTTTGGCGCGCGGCAGCAAAAGCCAACCCGCCAGACCCAGCACAAGGCTGCCCGCCAAGACGGCGAAACCGGCGCGATAGGCGGCCTCGGGCCGCGCGGCTTCCTCCATGGGAAAGAAGCCGATCGCCAGCCCCACCAGCAAGGGCAACAGGGAAGACCCCAGAACCTGCGCCATATTCACCGTGCTTGCGCCGCGCCCGACCAGATGATCGGGAAACAACATGCGCGCTTCCGTCACCAGCAGCACCGGGTAGCTGGAAAACAGCACCAGCCCAACCAGCAGGCCGAGCGCCATTGGCAGGGGTGGCGCTGGCCAGACCGCGAGGATCATCAGCATGGCCGCCGAAAGCGCCGCGCCGGCGGTGATCATGGCGCTACGGCGGAAGAAGTGCCGCTCCATCGGGCCAACCAGCAAAAGCCCGATCGGCATTGCAAGGCCCATCGCGGCCAAGGCCAGCCCGCGTTCATTCGCGCTCAGGCCATGAACATCGGCGAAATAAGGCCCGGCCCAAAGCCCAATCACGGTCGCGGCAGCGGCATAGGCCACCAGATGCAAGGCCAGCACCCGGGGCAGGCCCGGCAGGCGCCAGATGGAAAACTGCCCGCGCAGCGCCTCCTTCAGGTTTTCCGGCTGGCGCGCGGGGGCGGGGCGGTCCGGCGGGTCATTCCGCACCAGCCGCCACCAGGCAATCGCTGCAAGCCCCGTCAGCAAGGCTGAGATCAGAAAGGCCGCGCGCCAGCCAAGCCAGCCCGCCAGCCAGGCCAGCGGCGCGCCAGCCAGCAAAATCCCCAGTTGCGAAAAGGCAAAAACCCGCGACAGGGCGAGCGTCATCTGGCCCCCGCCATACCAGCGCGCACAAAGCACCACAGCCGACATAAAGGAAGCCGCGCACCCAATGCCAATCAGCGCGCGCGCGATCAGCAAGGTGGTGCCATCCGTCGCGAGGCCTTGCAGCACCAGGCCAAGTACGGCGATGGCACTCAGCCCCGCCACCACCAGCCGCGGGCCGAGCCGATCCAGCGCAATGCCCACCGGCAGCTGCATCACCAGCAAGGACGCGAAGAACATGCCATTGGCCGCGCCCAGCATGGCGGGCGAAAGCGCCAGATCGGCGCTGAGTTCCGGCGCAATCACCCCAAGCGTACTGCGGTGAAACTGGCTGAGGCCAGTAAGCAGCGCCAGCGCCAGAAGCAGCGCCGCGCCGGGGGAAAGCATTACGGTCAAAAAGCGCGCCTATTCCACCTTGGCGCCGGATTGGCGCACCGCGTCGCGCCAACGCTGACTTTCGCTGGCGACAAAGGCAGGCAGTTCGGCGCGCGGGATGGGCATGGGGTCAAAGGCGCGTTCCGCGAAAAGCCGCGTCATTTCGGGGCTGGCCAAGGCCTTTGCGGTTTCAGAGTCAATCCGCGCAAGAACGGGATCGGGTGTGCCGCGCAGTGCGAAAAGCCCGGTCCAATTCACCGAAAGAAAACCGGGTAGCGTGCCGGCAATGGTTGGCACGCCGGGCAGGGCAGCATTGGGGGTGGCGGAGGCCACGCCAAGGGCGCGGACAGCACCGCCGCGGATTTGCGGCAGCGCGGTGCCAAGCCCATCAAACATGATCGGCACAGTGCCGGCGACGAGGTCTGTCATGGCGGGCGCGCTACCGCGATAGGGGATATGGGTCATCTCCGCGCCAATGGCGGCGCGGAACATCTCACCCGTCAGATGCAGTTGAGACCCGGTGCCGGAGGACGCAAAGGCAATCTGGCCGGGCCGGGCGCGGATATGGGCGATCAGCCCCGGCAGATCGGTGAACGGCAGGGCGCGCGGATTGACCACCAGCACATTGGGCTGCTGCGCCAGCATGGCCATGGGCAGGAAATCCGTATCCGGATCAAAGGCGAGGCGTGGATAGAGCGCCTTGTTGATGCAAATCAGCGAAGCGGTGGCGACCAAAAGCGCGTGGCCATCGGGTTCGGAGCGCGCAAAGGCCTCGCCGGCCACGGTGCCGCCGGCGCCGCCGCGATTGTCAATCACCACAGGCTGGCCGAGCGCGGTGGAGAGCCTTTCGCCCAGGGCACGGGCCAGGATGTCCGTGGTGCCGCCGGCGGCGAAGGGCACAAAAATCCGGATCGGGCGATTGGGGAAGGCAGGCGCCTGGGCCAAGGCGGGGGCGGCAAGCGCTGTGGCGACAAGACCAAGGCTGGTGCGGCGGGTGATGGGGGGCATGGCGTTTCCTTTGGCTTAACGGCTGAAAAGTAGAATGAAACTAGGTCATTGGGAAAGCATTGCTCTGGTATCGTTATGACT
>JBIIIE010000340.1:0-3484 GCA_044235135.1 Roseomonas sp.
CAGCGGTTGTGACCAGCCGCGCCACGCCATCCCAACCCGCGAAGAAATTATCAAGGCCGATCAGCGCAGCTTCATCTGCCGCAATGCCCGCGCAGGGTGTGAAGCATTGCGGCAGGCCGCGCGAATCATGGCTGGCACGATGCGTTGCTGTCAGGTGCAGCGATGTCTCAGCACAGCGATTGAACCAGGGGTGCCAACCCATGCCATAGGGCGCGGGCGCGGCGCCTTCATGCCGCAAGGTCATTTCCATGACGAGGCCAGCATCTTCAAGCACAACGGCAAGCCGCGCCGTGTAATCAAACGGTGCAAGCTTCAGGCATTGTTGCAGCACCGCGTGATCCGGCGCGGCTTTTGTCACTTCCCAGGGCAGATCGCGTGCCAGACCATGAATGGCGGTGCCTTCCGCCGCGCGATTGATCGGCAGGATATGGCCGGCGATGCGCCCGCCATCCAGCCGATTGGCCCAGGGCAGCATCCAGAAAGCGCCATAGGCACCGGGGTGGCGCGCGCCTTCAGGTGTCGGCACCAGAATATCACGCCCGCGCCATTGCAGGCTTGCGAAAGCGGCACCCTGTTCCGGGCAGATCAGCGCCTGCCAATCCCCATGCTGAAGCTTCATTCCGTTCCGAAGTGATCCTGCGGAGATGGCGCGCTGCGCGAATATTCAATCGCGGTATAAGCACCACCCTGATAGCGTTCTGAAACCGGATCAGCGGTGATGCCTTCAAGCTCCGCCCGCCAGCTTTCGGCGTTATCCTGCGGTGCCCAACCTATGCGCGCGCGATGATCCTCTCCCCAATAGCCGGTCGGGTTATTGGATTGGCCCCAAATCACCGCATGGCCGGTCTTCTCCGTGAGCACACAGCGTTCAATCAGCCGCGTGAGATCAGGATAGGACAACCAGGTGGACAACATGCGCCGATCAAGCGGCTTCGGCTGGCAGGAACCGATGCGGAGATTGACGTTCTCAACCCCGTGCTTGTCCCAATACATCCGCCCCATCATTTCGCCATAGACTTTGGAAATGCCGTAATAGCCATCAGGGCGGAAGGCGCAATCGGCATCAAGCTTCGGCTGATTGCCTTGTGGGCGTTCGTGAAAGCCGATGGTGTGATTGGAACTGGCAAAGATCACGCGCGCGCCTTCGCGCCGCGCGGCTTCATAAACATGGTAAAGCCCGCGCAGATTGGGGCCGAGGATTTCCTCAAACGGGCGTTCCACACTCACGCCGCCGAAATGCAGAATGGCGCCGCAGCCTTCCGCCTGACGCAGCAGCGCAACCCCATCATTCAAATCCGCCTCCACAAAACGCGCGGAGGGTGGCAGCGGGTCCAGGAAGGGCGCGATATCCGTCAGGCGCAATTGCCAGCCAAGCGCACCAAGGCTTTGCGTGAGATGCCGCCCCAGCGCGCCGGAAGCGCCAGTCAGCAATACGGGTTTGGTGGGCGCGGTCATCGCCTTAACCTCCATAGCCAAGCAAAAGGCGCGGCAGCGTCAGTGACATGGCCGGCCAATAGGTGGTGAGAATAAGCGCAAGCAAAATCGCGCCGTAAAATGGCCAAATAGTGCGCATCACCTGTTCCATCGGTATGCGCCCAATGGCACAACCAACAAATAGCACCGCACCAACAGGCGGCGTGGTAAGCCCCAGGCCCAGATTCATCATCATCACCATGCCGAATTGCACCGGATCAACACCAATGGCGGTGACCACGGGCAGGAAGATCGGCGTGGTGATCAGGATCAGCGCCGCCATATCCATGATGCTGCCCAGCACCAGCAGGCAGACATTGATCAGCAGCAGAATGACGATGGGATTGGCGCTGATGGCGAGCATGCCTTCCGTCAGCAATTCCGGCAGGCGATACATGGCAAGCAGCCAGGCGAAAGCCGTTGCCGTGCCGACCAACAAGAACACGACTGATGTCGTGCGCACACTCGCCTTCACCGCAATCACGAAATCCGGCCAGGAGAGGTTGCGATAGACCAGCAGCGTGACCACCAGCGCCCAAATCGCACCAAAGGCAGCACTTTCCGTCACGGTGAAAACGCCGGACAGCACGCCACCCAGAATGATCACCGCCGTCAGCAGCCCCGGCAGCGCATCAACAAAAGTCCAGAACAAATGCCGGAACCCTGCCCAACCCTCGGAAGGATAACCGCGCCGCACCGCCATGACATAAGCCGCGATCCCTAAGAAAAGGCACATGGTAAGGCCAGGCACAATGCCCGCGATGAACAGCGCACTCACGGAAATGCCGCCGCCCGCCGCGAGCGAATAGAGAATCATGTTGTGGCTGGGCGGGATCAGAATGCCCGCAATGCTGCTGGTGACAGTGAGCGAGACAGCGTAATCCACCCCATAACCCTTGGCCTTCATCGCTGGGATCAGGATGGTGCCGGTGGCCGAGGTATCCGCCACCGCTGATCCAGAAATCCCACCAAACAGCATGGAGGTTGAAACATCCACCATCCCCAAGCCGCCGCGCATCCAACCAACACAGGATGAAGCCAGCGCCACCAGGCGCCGCGCAATGCCGCCATGCAGCATGATCTCACCGGCGAAGATGAAGAAGGGAATGGCCAGCAATGAGAAGATGCTCATGCCGCTGGCCATTTGCTGGAAGGCAACAGCGGGGTTCAACCCTTCATAGATGAAGCCAACAACGGCTGCGATACCAAGGCAGAAGGCAACCGGCACCCCGGCCATGACACTTAGCGCGAATACCGCGAAAATCAGGAAGAGCCCGGGTTCCATCTGCCTATTCCAAAAACGCTGCGGCAGGGCCGCGCTTTTCCGGCGCTTCGGGCACAAAAATGTCGCGCAGCACCTGTTCCACCGCAAATAGCGCCATCAACGCTCCACCCAGCACCATCGGCGCATAGGTCCATCCCTGGCTGATGCCGAGCAGGGGGATGCGGAAATTCACAACCATTTCCACCAATTCCCAGGACCATATCGCCATGCCTAGGCCGAACAGGCCAACCAGCGCATCACAGCCCACCGCAATCCAACGTTGCAAGGCACCCGGCAGAGCTTCGCGCAAACCCAGCACCGAAAGATGAAAGCGTTCCCGCACACCCACCGCCGCTACAGGCATGGCGATGCACAGAATGGCGAGTGTCGCGCCGCGTTCGATCCAGGTTGGCGTATCATTCAGCACATAACGGCCAAAGACCAGCCAGCCCATCATCAGCACCAACGCGACCAAGGCTGTGCCAGCCAGCGCAATGGTCACGCCGGCCAGCACATCCAGAACACGCGAAAAAGTCGCAAGCGGCGCGGGCAAACCGCGCCGCCGCGTAGCATTCACGCTCACCGCGTTTCGCGAATGCGCTTCAGCAAATCCGCCATCCGCGGGGCCGAGGCATATTTGGCATAGACAGGTTCCATCAGCGCCTGCCAAGGGCCACGATCCGCAACCTCAATCACCGTGGCACCGCCAGCAATCACGCGATCACGCGAGGATTTTTCGCGCTCTGC
>JBIIIE010000341.1:0-3480 GCA_044235135.1 Roseomonas sp.
ATCTGCGCGCCGATATCGAAATCGCGGAAATCGAAGAACGCATCGGCCAGATCACGCATGACCGTGATGAGGTGATGAACGCGATTGCCAAGCTGCGCGGTTCCATCGGCCATCTGAACCGCGAAGGCCGTGAACGCCTGCGAGAGGTATTTGACCGTGTGGACAATGAATTCCGCAGCCTGTTCACACGGCTTTTCGGCGGTGGCCGCGCGCATCTGGCCCTGGTTGGTTCCGATGACCCTCTGGAAGCAGGGCTTGAGATTTACGCCGAACCGCCGGGCAAAAAATTAGCCACCCTGTCCCTGCTGTCTGGCGGCGAACAGGCGCTGACCGCACTTTCGCTGATCTTCGCGGTCTTCCGCTGCCACCCCGCACCGGTCTGCGTGCTGGACGAAGTGGATGCGCCCTTGGATGATGCGAATGTGGAACGGCTTTGTGATTTGCTGGACGCCATGGCGGCGGAAAGCGGCACGCGCTTTTTGATCGTGACGCACCACCCGCTGACCATGGGGCGCATGCATCGGCTTTATGGCGTGACCATGCAGGAACGCGGCGTGTCACGCTTGCTGAGTGTTGATCTTGGCCGCGCGATTGAATTGGCCGAGACGTCCTTGTTGTAGATTCGTTTGGTCGCATTTTCCGAGTCGCCAAGTGAACCCACTTGGCTTGAAAATGCTCCGGTTCACCCCTCAGCCTTCGCCACCACCACCATGGCGGGCTTCAGCAAGCGGCCATTCAGCGTCCAGGCGGAAGTCCAGCCATGGATCACCGTGCCGGGTGCCACGCCTTCCGGCGCGGGCTGCTCGGCCATGGCCTGGTGCTTTTCTGGGTCAAAGGCCTGGCCCTTGGGGTCGTGGCGCTGCACGCCATTGCGCTCCAGAATGCCCAGGAAAGAACGTTCCACCCCCTCAAACCCGGCGCGGAGCTTTGTCAGCAATTCCGGCTCATCCTCGGCAGCCGCCGGCAGGGCTTCGATGCCGCGGCGCAGGTTTTCCGCCGCTTCCACCACATCGCCCGCGAATTTCTGCGTGGCATAGGCGCGCGCATCGGCCACTTCGCGCTGGGTGCGGGCACGCAGATTCTGCATCTCGGCTTCTGAGCGGAGCCATTTGTCGCGCAAAGCCTCCATTTCCTGCGCCAGCATGACAAGGCGTTCCTCGGCGCTCATCGCCGGGGCTTCGGGGGCGGGTTCTTGCGCCGCCGTTGTTTGGGGGGCGTTGGGGTCGTGCGTATCGGTCATCTTGGTATCGCGTGGTTACTCGCGGAAAGGTTCGGCATCAGTGCCGGGAAGGCCCTATCACCTAGGCGTCCTCGGGCTTAAGAACAAGCGCCCTTCCGCTTCGCCGCGCCCGCGCCTACACCCATGCCCATGTTGCGTTCGGTGTTCACCATCGGAAGCTGGACCATGGCGAGCCGTATTCTCGGCTTCGCCCGGGACATGCTGATTGCCTCCCGCCTTGGGGCGGGGCCGGTGGCTGATGCGTTTTTCGTGGCACTCAAACTGCCCAACCTGTTTCGCCGGCTATTTGGCGAAGGCGCCTTCAACGCTGCCTTTGTGCCGGCTTTTGCCGGTATCCTGGCCGCAGAGGGTCGCGCCGCCGCGCGCGATATGGCGGAACGCATGGGCGCGCTGATGGCGCTGTGGCTATCGCTGCTGACACTGATTGCGCTGATTTTCATGCCGCAGGTGATCGGCGTGCTGGCGCCGGGCTTTGCCACCAATCCGGGCAAATTCGCCCTCGCGGTGGAGCTCACGCGCATCACGTTTTTCTACATGCCGCTGATCTGCCTGACAGCGATGATTTCCGGTGTGCTGAATAGCCTGGACCGCTTCGCCGCCGCCGCCGCCGCGCCGGTGTTTTTCAATTTGTTGTTGATGGCGGCATTGGTGGGCCTCACGCCCTATTTGCCGACACCTGGCCATGCCCTGGCCTGGGGGGTTTTTGCCGCCGGTGTGGTGCAGCTTGCCATGGTTTGGGTTGCGGCGCGGCAGGCGGGGATGGCGCTGCGCCTTTATCGCCGCCCGGCGCTCACACCACCCATTCGGCAAGTGCTGCGCCGCATGGTGCCCGGCGTGCTGGGCGCTGGCGTCACCCAGATAAATCTGGCCGTGGATGTGATTATCGCCTCCTTCCTCGTGAGTGGCTCCGTCTCCTTCCTCTATTACGCGGATCGCGTGGCGCAGCTGCCGCTTGGCGTGATTGGCGCGGCGCTTGGCACGGCGCTTTTGCCGCTACTCTCACGGCATTTGCGCCTGGGGGAGAAGCTTTCGGCCCATCGCGCGCTTAATCGCGGCATTGAATTGGCCGTCCTGCTGACGCTGCCTTGCGCGGCGGGCTTGGCTGTCGCGGCGGGGCCGATCATCGCGGCTTTGTTCCAGCGCGGCGCCTTTGATGCGGCAGCAAGCAGCGCCTCGGCGGCGGCGCTGATCGCCTATGCTGTGGGGTTGCCGGCCTTTGTGCTGGTGAAGGTATTCGCGCCGGCGTTTTTCGCGCGCGGCGATACCTCGGCCCCGGTGCGGATCGGGGTGGTGTCCGTCGCGGTCAATCTGGCGCTGAATTTGGCCTTCATGAATGTGCTGGGGCATGTCGGGGTAGCGCTCGCGACCAGTATCGCGGCCTGGGTGAATGGCGGCTTGCTCGCCTGGCTTTTGGTGCGGCGCGGGCATTTGGTGCTGGATCGGCGCTGCCGGCGCGTCTTGCCGCGGCTGGTGCTGGCGAGTGCGATCATGGCGGCGGCGGTGTTTGGCATTGGGCTGGCGCTGCCTGGGCTTGGCAATGTGCTGCGCGCGGGCCTGATGATCCTGGTCGGCATGGCGGGTTTTACGCTGGCCGGGATGGCGCTTGGCGCCTTTCATCCGCGCGATGTGCTGCGCCAATTGCGCCGCCGCACCCCCCGTGGCGCAAGCCCGGCTGATACTGCATGATGTCCAAACTTCTTGGGGGATAGGCGCATGGATGCGGCCAGACGGCAGGTGGTTCTGATCAATGCCGCGCATAGTTTCACCCATTACAGCCTGCTGATCCTGGCGACCGCTGTGCTTGCGATGGTGCAGCAGGATAGCGGGATTTTCGGCGGGGATTACGGGCCGATCCTCGCACTCGGCACCACCATGTTCGTGATTTACGGGCTTTGCGCGCTCCCCATGGGCTGGCTTGCGGATCGCTTCGGGCGGCGCTTTTTGATGGTGGCCTTCTTCATGGGCTCCGGCGCCTTCATGGTGGCGGCGGGCTTTGCACCTTCACCCATGATGCTTGCCATCACGCTTGGCGCCATGGGGGCCTTTGTCGCGATTTATCACCCGATCGGCACCGCCATCCTGGTCGAAGCCGCTGGCGAGAAAGTGGGCCGCGCCATGGGCATCAATGGCGTTTTCGGCAATTTGGGCGTGGCCACCGCGCCGGTCATCACCGCCTTCATCGCCGCCCAAGGCGGCTGGCGCTGGGCCTTCATCATCCCTGGCATCGCCTGCATCATTGC
>JBIIIE010000342.1:0-3474 GCA_044235135.1 Roseomonas sp.
CGCCTCATCCATCGCCTTGTTGAAGGCGTCCTGCAGGCGGGCCAGGATCGGCGCCGGCACGCGGGATTGGGTGAAGACACCGTTCCAGACGCTCAAATGATAACCCGCAACGCCTTCTTCCTGCAGCGTGGGGGTATTGGGCAGGCTGCCGATCCGCCGGTCCATGGTGATGGCCAACCCCTTCATGGACCCTTGCAGGATATGCGGGGCGGAGGTTGCTGAGGCATCAAACAACAGGTCCAAATCGCCGGCGAGCATCGCGGCGACAGCGGGGGCGGAACCGCGATAGGGCACATGCACAAAATCAAGGCCGGCAAGCTTTTCAAGCATTACCAGCGACAAATGCGCCGATGAACCATTGCCGACCGTCCCGAAGGTCATTTTGCCCGGTTCGGCCTTGGCGCGCGCAATGGCTTCACGCGCATTGGCCGGGTTGTAGCGGCGCGGCAGGCAGGACATGACATTGGGCATATCCGCCATCATGCCGACGCCCACAAAAGCCTTGCGCGGGTCAAAGCGGGGATCGGGATAGAGGATCGGGTTCACCCCCTGTGTCGCCATGGTGCCGAGGAACAGCGTATAGCCATCGGGCTCGGCCTGGGCGGCGGCCATGGCGCCGATATTGCCACCGGCACCGGCGCGGTTTTCCACCACAACGGGCTGACCGAGGTGACGCGCCATGGCTTCGGCAGCAAGCCGACCCATGATGTCGGTGACACCACCCGGCGGATAGGGCACGATGATGCGCAAGGGCTTGTTCGGAAAAGCGCCCTGGGCGTGAACAGCCGGCGCGGCCAGCAGGCCGGCAGAAAGCGCCAAGGCGGCGCGACGAGTCAGATGCTGCATGATGAGCCTCCCGTGATTTCTTGGAACACAAACTGTGCGGCCTTGGCGCCGGATGCAAGCCCTTAAGACAGGATGGCCATCGCCCCCCAACCCAGCAGCAGCACTGCGGCCAGGGATGGCCATAGCAGCCGCCAAAGTTGAAGGGGCTTGGTGCCATCGGCAAGCAAGCCGCAGATCATGCCTGTGACGGCAAAGGACATGCCCGCCCCCGCTGCACCCACGAAGTTATGCACCCCTGGGGCCAGCAGTGGGGGCAGCCCGGCCGCCAGGCCAAGCTTGTATTGCACGGGCATAACCGCGGCATTGGACCCGACATTGGTGCCCGTCACGATCCCCGCCATCAGCCCAAGCGGTGGAACGGCATAGGGTGCCAGCACGCCAAGCGCCGCGGCAGTTTCCCTTGCGAGCGCAGCCGTCGCACCGCTTTCCCCCATCCACCGCGCGAACAACACATAAAGCAGCATGATCAGCGCCGGCCTTGCGCCGCGCCTCACAGCCCGCTCCGCCAGACTGAGCGCCCCGGCACGCCGCGCCAACAAGGCTGTCGCCACCGCAGCCAAAACCAGGGAGACATGCGTGACAGGAAAGGCCGGCAAATCCGCGAAGGGCTGCCAGGCCGGCGGGTTCGGCACGGCGCGCGCCGCCAGAAGAGCCACCGTCAGCAGGGCATAGGGCGCCAGCCGCGCCAGAGCCTTCCGCCAGGCAGCGCCATCCTGCGGCGGATCAAGCCGCCACAGCGCGAAGACCAAGGGCAGGCCGGTCGCGATGACGCCAATCACCTCAAAAGGCAGCAGCCAATGGCAGCCGAAAAGCAGCGCGGCGACCGCCAGCAGATAGGACATTTGCGTGCGCTTTTCCGTAGGCGACACGGCAATCCCTGCCACACTGCAAAGCCGCCAGAGCACGGGCCCCAGCGCCAATAGCCACAGCGCATTGGGTAGCGCGGTGATGCGCGCAACCTCCTGCACTGGTTGGCCGATCAATGCGGCACCCAGCAGCGTGCCTGGGCCAAGCCCGCCCCAAGGGATCAGGCATAACGCCAGCAGCGCCATGGCCCCTGCCGGCGCGCCAATAACGCCCATGCTGCGCAAACTGGCCAGCGCGAAAATCGCCCCCACGCCGAAGCCAGTCACACTTTCCAGAAAGCAGCCGGCCAGCAGGGTGGCGATGAAAACGCGCCGGGCCGAGGCTGGTGTCGCCTGCCGCGTGATATCATCCGAGGATACGGCGGCGTAAAACAATAATCCCGCCAGCACCACGCCCATCGGTTGCAAGGCCAGATAGGCGCCGCGCAGGATTTGCTCGGCGAGAAAGCCCGGCAGCGCGATATGGCTTGGCAGGGAAACGAAGGCAGCCGGAATGGCCGCCGCAAGCGCCGCGACCACCGCCGGCACTGGCGCCACGCGGCCGGAAAACAACAGCCCGATCAGCAAGACTAGCGGCAGCGCCTGCAGGGCGAGGATCATGCGGCCTCAGGCGCCGAGCGTAAAAGTCTTGCCGACGGCAGCAGGCACCACCATCGCCTCGCCATAGGCGCGTTCCAAAGCATTCACCGCGCGCCAGCCGGTGCAATGGGCGGGGAAAAGATAGGTCAGGCCAAAGCCGCCAAGATCTCGCACGGTCTCAGGGATCACGCGTTCATTGATGCCGGACAGATGAAACCCACCCATCGCGGCAAATAATGGCACATCAGGAAAGCGCCGCCGCGCGGCATGCAGCACATTCACAATGCCGGTATGCGAACAGGCGGAAAACACAATCAAACCCTTGCCGCGCAAATGCAGCGCCAGGAAGCGTTCATCGGTCAGCCATTCATCCGCCTGCCAGGCGGCATTGTCATCATCGCGTGCCACCTGGCCGGGCAGGCCGGTTTCGTAAGCGGTGGTGCGGGGGATTTCGCCACTGACGTAAAAGCCATCAGCAATGATGTGTTCATCGCGCACGACAATGGGCTTGGCGCCCATCGCCGCCCAACCATCCGGCGGCGGCACCCTATCCATCGGGAAAACCCCGCCATCGGGCTGACGGCTGCCGCGTTCGCGGAACATGCCGGGGTGCAGATAAAGCGGTACGTCGCGCCCGCCATTGGCCGCGCGCGTCATTTCAATTGCCTTGGGCAGGCCGCCCGCATGATCCCAATGGCCATGCGACAGCACCATGGCCTCGATGGCCGCAAAATCCACGCCAAGCCGCGTGCCATTGCGTTCCACCGCGTAGTCCACCGGGCCGCCATCAAACAACACCGTGCGGGATGCGCCGCCTATTTCGGCGCGCACCACCAAGGCGAGGCCGTGATTGGCGCAGCAAAGCGCGCCGCCCATGGTGCGCTTCATGCCCTGGCGTTGCAGCCGTATCCATTCGCGCGTCACGAAGCTTGGTGTTGAGGAAAGACTATCGGTGACATTATCCACCAGCACCGTGATTTCGATGCGATCCACCGCGATGGGGTCGGCCATGGTTTCCTCCGTTCAGCTCTTTCGGCGTGTCTCGGCAATGGTGATGACCAGCGCGCCGGCCAGGATGATGCCTCCGCCAAGCCAGGTCCAGGGATCGGGCACTTCGCCGAAGAAAATCCAGCCAAAGCCAACCACGGGCAGCAGGCGCAGATATTGGAAGGGCGCGACGGCG
>JBIIIE010000343.1:0-3468 GCA_044235135.1 Roseomonas sp.
GATGGGGCAGTGCTGGCCACGCTTGATCGCGGGGCGCTGCCGGCCTTTGGGGTCATGTCCCAGGGCGTGCATATGAATGGCCTGGTGCGCCGCGCCGATGGGCTGCATGTCTGGGTCGGCATTCGCGCCCGCGACAAGGCCGTGGCGCCGGGGCAGATGGATAATCTGGTCGCGGGCGGCATTCCGGCGGGGCTGACGCCGGCGGAAACCCTGGTGAAGGAAGCCGCCGAGGAAGCCTCCCTCCCCCCCGAATTGGCGGCGCGCGCGCGCCCGGTCGGGCGGGTTTCCTATATTCTGCTGAATAATGAGGGGCTCCGGCGCGATGTGCTGCATTGTTACGATCTGGAATTGCCCGAGGATGTAACGCCAAGGCCCAATGATGATGAGGTGGAGCGGTTTGAGCTTTGGCCGGCGCGGCGGCTTTTGGAAGCAGTCGCCGATTCGGATGACATCAAATTCAACGTGAACCTGACGCTGATTGACCTTTTCCTGCGCGAGGGCTTGCTGGCGGACCCGGATGGATCGCTACGCGCCGGGTTGGACCAAGGTCCAGCCTAGAGCCGTTTCACCGCTTTGGCACGCGGCAAAACGGCTCCTTGTTTTTGTTTGGTCGCATTTTCCGAGCCGCCAAGCGATTCCGCTTGGCTTGAAAATGCTTGTCTGGTCGCATTTTCCGAGCCGCCAAGCGATTCCGCTTGGCTTGAAAATGTTTGTCTGGTCGCATTTTCCGAGCCGCCAAGCGATTCCGCTTGGCTTGAAAATGTTTGTCTGGTCGCATTTTCCGAGCCGCCAAGCGATTCCGCTTGGCTTGAAAATGCTTGTCTGGTCGCATTTTCCGAGCCGCCAAGCGATTCCGCTTGGCTTGAAAATGCTCCACGCCATCTGGACAAGTGGCGTTTCCTTCTTACACATGGCACCGAGACGGGTTGAGGAAAGCAAAGACGATGGTGGACCTGACACGGGTCTGGGATGTGCTGGTCGCGGGTGGTGGCAATGCCGCGCTTTCCGCCGCCATTACGGCACGCCGGGCCGGGGCCAGCGTATTGCTGGTGGAACACGCGCCGCGCAGCATGCGCGGCGGCAATAGCCGGCATACGCGCAACCTGCGCGCGCTGCATCCCGCGCCCACCGACGTGCTGACCGAAACCTATCTGGAAGAGGAATATTGGGACGATCTGCTGCGCGTGACCGGCGGCAAGACTGATGAGCATCTGGCGCGCATGTGCATCCGCGCTTCCCAGCACGCGCCGGATTTCCTGAAATCCTGCGGCGTGGTGTTTCAGCCATCGCTTTCCGGCACGCTTTCACTTTCGCGCACCAATGCGTTTTTCCTGGGCGGCGGCAAGGCGCTGGTCAATGCGCTCTATCGCACCGCCGAACAGCTTGGCATCGGCATTCTGTATGATACCGAAGTGCAACATATTGAGGTGCAGGATGGCTTCGCGACCGAAGCGGTGATTTCGCATCATGGCTTTCCCGAACGCGTGCGCTTCAAGGCGCTGATCGCCTCGGCGGGGGGCTTCCAGGCCAATCGCGATTGGCTGCGGAAATACTGGGGCGATGCGGCGGATAATTTCCAGATCCGCGGCACGCCTTACGCGCAAGGCCGCTTGCTCCGCGATTTGCTGGATCAGGGCGTGCAGGAAGTGGGCGACCCCACGCAATTCCACGCCGTTGCCAATGATGCGCGCGCACCGATGGAAGATGGTGGCCTTGCCATGCGCCTGGATTGCGTGCCCTTTGCGGTGGTGGTGAACCGCAATGTTGAGCGGTTTTATGATGAGGGTGAGGATGTCTGGCCCAAGCGCTACGCCATTTGGGGCCGACTGATCGCGCAGCAGCCAGGCCAGGTTGCTTTTGCCGTCACCGACAGCAAGGCCTTGCATAATTACCTGCCAAGCGTCTTCCCGCCCTATAAGGCCGATAGCATTTCGGAATTGGCCGGGCTGGCCGGGATTGATGCGGGCAAGCTGGAAAAAGTGATCGCGGATTACAACGCCGCCGTGCGCCCCGGCACCTTCCAACCCATGAAGCCCGATGATTGTCGCACCGAAGGGCTGACGCCCCCCAAAAGCCATTGGGCGCGGCTGATTGATACGCCGCCCTTTTACTGCCACCCGCTCAAGCCCGGCATCACCTTCACCTTCCTTGGCGTGAAGGTGAGCGACCGCGCGCGCATCATCATGGCCGATGGCAAGCCTTCGGCGAATATGTTCGCCTCGGGCGAGATCATGGCCGGCAATATCCTTGGCCAGGGCTATCTGGCAGGGTTCGGCATGACGATCGGCACCGTCTTTGGCCGGCTGGCGGGTGAGGAGGCAGCACGCAATGTGCGGAACTGACGAAAGCGGAGCGCGCTGAGATGCTACCTGAGAACGAAACCCTGGCTGAAGCGCGTCGGCACATGGCGGTGTGCAATTCCTGCCGCTATTGCGAAAGCTATTGCGCGGTCTTCCCGGCCATGACGATGCGCCGCGAATTTTCCACGGGCGATCTGACGCATCTGGCCAATCTGTGCCATGGCTGCAAAGGCTGTTATCACGCCTGCCAATATGCGCCGCCGCATGAATTCGGCATCAATCTTCCTGTGACCTTCGCGGAAATTCGCGCGCAATCCTATGCGCATTACGCTTGGCCCCGCGCCATGGGCACGCTGTTTGAACGCAATGGCACGGTGGTGACTTTGGCCGCCGCGCTTGGCGTGACGCTGGTGCTGCTGCTGACCATGGCTTTGGTTGATCCTTCCATTCTTTATACGGCGCAGCGCGGCGAAGGTGCTTTCTTTCGCGTGATCCCCATGTGGCTGATGGTGACGCTCGCGGGCAGCACTTTCGGTTATGCCATCATCGCCATGCTGATCGGCGGCATCCGTTATTGGCGCGAAGTGGGGGGCGGCGCGCCGGCGCCGGCGCCCATTGTTGATGCGGCGGTGGATATCCTGACGCTGCGCAATCTGGGCGGCGGCGGGCATGGCTGCAATGATGTGGATGACAGTTTCTCAAGCCAAAAGCGCTGGCTGCATCAGGCGGCTTTTTATGGCTTCATGCTGTGCTTCGCCGCCACCACAACCGGGGCGATCTATCATCATTTCCTGGGGCTGCGTTCGCCGCATTCCTTCTGGTCACTACCCGTGCAGTTTGGCACCTGGGGTGGGGTATTGCTTTGTATCGGCACTGCCGGCTTGATCCGCCTGAAGATCATCACAGACCCCGTGCCGGTGGCGAAGCGCCTGGTGGGCGGTGAATACGCCATGCTGTCCTTGCTGTTTCTGGTGAGTGCGACGGGGCTTTTGCTGCTGATTGTGCGCCATACCGGCGCGATGGGGGTGATGCTGGCCTTGCTTCTGGGCCTGGTTCTGGCGCTGTTTGTCGCGCTGCCCTACAGCAAAATGGTGCATGGGGTGTATCGCGGGCTGGCACTTTGGCGCCATGCGCGGGAAAAGCGCGGTAGTGTTATGGTGGCAGCGGA
>JBIIIE010000344.1:0-3444 GCA_044235135.1 Roseomonas sp.
GAACACCGCGCATTTCGCTGGCGGGTCGAGCAGCGGTTCCGGCGTTGCGGTGGCATCCGGCATGGTGGGGCTTGCCATGGGCAGCGATACGGCCGGGTCCATTCGCCTGCCCGCCACCTTCTGCGGTATTGTCGGGCTGAAGCCGACCTATGGCGTGATCAGCCGGCGCGGCGTGGTGCCGCTTTCCTTCACGTTGGATCATGCCGGGCCGCTGACGCGCTCGGTAGAGGATTGCGCGCTGGCGATGCAGGTATTGGCCGGGCATGATCCGCGTGATCCGGGTTCGGCGCATGAAGCCGTGCCTGATTACAGCGCGGATTTGCGCAAAGGTGTGGCAGGGCTGACCATCGGGCGGGCGCGCGCCTATGACATTGAAGCGGGCGTTGATGCGGAAGTCATGGCCGCGCTGGATGCGGCGGCGGAGCAATGGCGCGCGCTGGGGGCCAGGATTGTTGATGTTCAACTGCCCAGCAAGCGGCGCATGGATGCCTGCATTCAAACCATTCTGATCGCGGAAGGTTTCGCCATTCATGGCGAATGGCTGCGCACCCGCCCGCAGGATTATGGGCGCGTGACGCGCGAACGCCTGATGATGGGCGCTTTTGTCACGGGCGCTGAATATGTCCAGGCGCAGCGCCTACGCCGCATCATCACGCAGGAAGTGGATGCGGTGCTGGCCGGCTGTGATGCGATTCTATGTGCCGGCAACCCAACCGCCGCACCGCGCGTGGTGGATGTGGATGAAGGACCTTTCCGCAAATCCCACCCCATCACCGGCCCCTTCAACGCCACCGGCCATCCGGCGCTGGCGCTCCCGTGCGGCTTTGGCGCTTCCGGCCTGCCCTTGGGGCTGCAATTGATCGGGCGGAATTACGGGGAGGCCATGCTGTTTCGGATCGCGCAGGCTTATGAACAGGCCGCGGGGTGGATGGCGCGGCGGCCCGAACTGGGCGTCTGATCAGGCGCCGCGGCGCATGCCAGCGCCGCCGCTGGCCGGGGCCTTCAATTCCTGCGCCAATATCCAAACGCGCCCGGCATCCATGCGGGTTTCCGGATCGTTCAGCAGCCGGTCAAGCTCGGCCAATTTCCGGGCGATTTCGGTATCGGACATGCGCCAACTCCAACACGCCTGAACGGGATCATCAGGCAATGTTTTTATGGACGGCAAAAGCGTCCGAAAAATGGAAGGATTCGGGCCGCGCCGTGATGCGACGCAGCCCCTCCGTCACGCCGCAAGCCGCGCCGCGCGCACGCCGCGCATCCGCCCGCCCGGGATGGCGCCCTTGATGCCCGCCGCCATATCGGCCGCCACCAGCAGGTTGTTCCAGGTGACGCCGGTTTCCACGCCCATGCGGCGGAACATCCAGACCACATCTTCCGTCGCCACATTGCCGGTGGCACCTGGCGCGAAGGGGCAGCCGCCAATGCCGCCCGCGGCACTGTCAATCACGCGGCAACCTGCTTCATAGGCCGCCGCCACATTGGCCACCCCCATGCCGTAAGTGTCATGGCCATGGAAGGCGAAGCGATGGCCCCAGGCGGCCTGCGCCTTTTCAAAGACGCGGCGCACCTGATCGGGGCTCGCATTGCCGGTGGTATCCGCCAGCGCGATTTCCATATCCGGGTTCAGCGCCACAATGCGTTCCACCCAATCCAAGGCTTCCGCATCTTCCACCACGCCATCAAAGGGGCAGTGGAAAACACAGGAAAGGTTGAAGCGGATCAGCGTGCCCTTTGGCGTATCGCGCACGAGTGACGCCAATTCAGTGAAGCTTTCTTCCCGCGTGCGGTTCAGATTGGCCTTGTTGTGGCCTGCGGTGGCCGACATGAAAAAGCCAAGCCGTTCCGCGCCGCCGGCAAGCGCCGCGTCAAACCCGCGCCGGTTCGGCACCAGCACCGTGCTCTCCAGCCCCGGCAGCGTTTTCGTGAAAGCCAGCACCGCCGCCGTATCGGCCATTTGCGGAATGGCCTTGGGCGAGACGAAGGAACCGATTTCCATCCGCCTGAGGCCCGCATCATACAGCGCCTGGATGAGCGCGATTTTCACCTCGGTCGGGACGAAATCGCCGGTGATGGATTGAATCCCGTCACGCGGGGCGACTTCACTGATGGTCACCTTGCCGGTCATGCCTGCTTCTCCTTCACCTCGGCCAGAAGTTCCTTGAACACATGATCATTATGCGCCCCCGCCGCCGGGCCTGGCCAGCGCACGATATCCTGCGGCGCCACGCCATCAAAGCGGAAGGGGGCAGCGGGGTGCAGCACCTGGCCCAGCAGAGGGTCCGCCACCTCCATCACCCAGCCGCGTTCCCTGAAATGCGGGTCATTGGCGCAATCGGCCATGTCGTAAAGGCGTGAGCACGGCACTTCGGCAGCTTCCAGAATGGCCTCGGCCTCCGCAGCCGGCTTGGTGCGGGTCCAGGCGGCGATGGCGGTATCGAGTTCCTCGACATTCTCACAACGCAGCCCATTGGTGGCGAAGCGCGGCGCATCCGCCAATTCTGGTCGGCCAATCGCGGCCATCAGGCGGCGGAAGATCAAATCCGAATTGCCGGCAACACAGAGCCATTTGCCATCGGCGCAGGGGTAGGTATTGGTCGGCGCGGCGGTCTTGATGGCCGCGCCCTGCGGCTGACGCACCCAGCCGAAAAGCCCATATTCCGGCAGCATCCCTTCCATGAGCGAAAACACGCTGCTGACCAAATCCACATCCACCACGCGGCCCTTGGCATTGGGATCACCCTTCACCGCCCAGCAGGCGGAAACCACCGCCAAGGCGCAGTAAATCCCGGCCAGATCATCGCTGATGGAAACCCCGCAACGCGGCGGCGGCAGGCCTTGTTCGCCGGGATGGCCCGTGAGGTGCCTAAGGCCCCCCATGGCTTCCCCAATCGCGCCAAAGGCCGGCTTGTCCTTATAGGGACCATCCTGCCCATAGCCGGAGATGCGCCCGATCACGAGGCGCGGGTTTTCCTGATGCAACACCCCCGGCCCAAGCCCCACGCGCTCCAGATAGCCGGCGCGGAAATTCTCGATCAGCCCATCGGCGCGGCGGAGCAAAGCCATCAGCTTCGCGCGATCATCCGGCTTTTTGAGGTCCAGCGTGACACTCAGCTTATTGCGCCCATGCACGCTGAACCACACGGCATTGCCATTGATATTGCTGCCCCAACCCCGCACCGGGTCCCCGCCTGGGGGTTCCACCTTGATCACCTCAGCGCCCAGGTCCGCGAGCAAGCGCGTGGCGAAAGGGGCGGCGATGTAATGGCCAAGCTCCACGAGCTTCAGGCCAGCAAGCGGCAAACGGGGGGCGGGGGAGGACATGGGGCTTTTGTTAGCGGAGAATGGGCGCGCGGGAAATCGGCGCGGTCGCAACGGAAAAGCAATCTTTTGCTGCCATTATCCGAAAGTCGCCTGAATTGAGGCGACATAGTCTCTCCCATC
>JBIIIE010000345.1:0-3439 GCA_044235135.1 Roseomonas sp.
TTTGCATGCCTGGGAACAGGAAGGTATTTCGCCGGATATCCAGGTGATCGCGAAGGGGCTTGGCGGAGGCTATCAGCCGATTGGCGGCATTCTGGTGCATGGGCGCGTGGTGGAAACGCTGAAGCGCGGGACAGGCACTTTCAAGCATGGCCATACCTATCAGGCGCATCCGGTGGCTTGTGCGGCGGCGCTGGCGGTGCAGGAAGTGATCGCGGAAGAAAACCTGCTGGACAATGTGTGTGCTACCGGCGCGCTGCTGGAACGCGGTTTGATGGAACGGCTCGGCAATCATCGCCATGTCGGTGATATTCGCGGGCGCGGGTTGTTCTGGGCGGTGGAATTCGTCCAAGACCGCGCGAGCAAAGCCACTTTCGATCCCGCGCTTGGATTGAATGAACGCATCAAGCATGCGGCCTTCGCGCAAGGCCTTGCCTGCTACCCTATGGGTGGGACGATTGACGGCAAGCATGGCGATCACGTGATCCTCTCACCGCCTTACATCGTGAATGCGCGGGATGTGGAGATGATCGTGGAGCGCTTTGGCGCTGCGGTGGATGAGGTTTTTGCTAACCTACCTAGATCGTAAGGTGTTGCGCGCGCAGCGCTGGATCAGTATCCAGCGCTGCCATGCTGCCATCATAACGGATTTCTCCGCGTTCAATGACATAGGCGCGATCCGCCACCGCCGCCGCGAAATCAAAATTCTGTTCCGAGAGCAGCACGGCAATACCTTCGCGCTTCATGCGCAGCACGGCATCGGCCATCAATTCCAGAATGACGGGGGCCAAGCCTTCGGATGGTTCATCGAGCAGCACCGCCGCCGGATTGCCCATGAGTGTACGCGCAATTGCCAGCATTTGCTGTTCCCCGCCGGACATGGCAGCGGCGCGGCGATGGCGCATGGATGCAAGGTTCGGAAAAACCTCAAAT
Organism: Roseomonas sp.; assembly: GCA_044235135.1. Classification (GTDB taxonomy): domain Bacteria; phylum Pseudomonadota; class Alphaproteobacteria; order Acetobacterales; family Acetobacteraceae; genus Neoroseomonas. The sequence goes on from JBIIIE010000345.1 coordinate 931, forward strand.
AAGCGCTCGGGAGTCCAAGCATCGCGCCCTTCTGCCGGGCGGCGGCCAACTTCCAGATTCTCGGCAACCGTCAAATCAGTGAAAATGCGCCGATCTTCTGGCACATAACCCAAGCCAAGCCGCGCAATGCGAAAGGCCGCCAGCCCGGCAATATCACGCCCGGCAAAGCGCACGCGGCCGGCGCGCGGTGGCACCAGGCCCATAATGGCTTTCAGCGTGGTGGATTTGCCCGCACCATTCCGGCCCATGAGTGCCGCGACTTCACCGCGCGCAAGGCGCAAGGAAACACCGAATAGAATTTCCGCCGGGCCATAGCCGGCGCGCAGGCCTTCCACTTCAAGCACTGTCTCAGCCATGCGCCGCTGCCCTGGCGCGCAAGGCAGCGCGCAAGCCGGAAGTGCCGAGGTAAACACGCTGCACTTCGGGATTGGCGCGCACTTCTTCCGGCGTGCCGGCGGCGATGATCTCGCCCCGCACCAGCACCAGGATGCGATCCGCATGGGCGAAGACCGCATCCATGTCATGTTCGGTAAACAGCACACCAATGGCGGCGCGCCGCGCAACACCAGCCACCAAGCGCATCAGCGCGGCACGCTCAGCGGGCGCCATGCCGGCGGTGGGTTCATCCATCAGCAACAGGCGCGGCGCGCCGGAAAGCGCAATCGCCAATTCCACGCGCTTCACATCGCCATAAGCCAGAGCCCCAATGGGCCGGTCCGCCGCTTCCGCCATGCCAACCTGCGCAAGCAGGGCAAGCGCTTCATCACGAAACAGCGCACTGCTGCGTGCCAGCATATCGCGCGTGCGGCCGGCATGGGCAATCAGCGCCATTTGCAAATTTTCCAACACAGACATGGAAAGAAAAGTCTGCGCCACCTGAAAGCTGCGCCCCACACCCAACCGGCAAATGGCGCGCGGCGGCAGGCCGGTGATGTCCTGCCCCGCCAGCAGCACGCGCCCGCTATCGGGGCGCAATTGTCCGCCCACCATGTTGAAGCTGGTCGATTTGCCGGCACCATTCGGACCGATCATCGCGAGAATTTCCCCTGCTGCCAGCGAGAAGCTCACATTGCGCGCCGCCACCACGCCGCCGAAATTCTTGTTCAGATTCTCCACAATCAACAGCGTCATGGCGTGCCACCGGAAAACCGCGCGCGTAGCGCGGCATAAGCCCCGCCAAGCCCGCGCGCAAAAATCAGCACGAGCGTAATGATGGATGCCCCCAGCAGAAAGCGCCAATGATCCGTGAGCGGCATGAAGACATCCTTGATGCTGTGGAAGGCTGCAGCCCCCAGCACTGGCCCCATCACGGTCTGCATGCCACCAAGAAGGATCATCGCGAGGAAATCCACCGATAGCGGAATCCCTAAAAGTGTCGGGTCAATCGAACCTTTCGAAAAAGCATAAAGCCCGCCGGCCAGCCCAGCCGCCGCGCCGGCAATGGTGAAGCCAAGCCAGCGATGGGCGCGTACATCAATCCCAATCGCCTCAGCACGCTGCGCGGAATCTCGCGCTGCGCGCAGGCTTGCACCAAAGGGGGCATAGATCACATGGCGGAGTGCAAGAATACCCGCCATTGCCGCCACCAGAACAATGTAGTGATAGGCGCTGCGTGATGCGGCCCAAGTCGAAGGCCAAACACCGACAATGCCGTTGTCACCGCCGGTGACCTCCACCCATTGAAAGCAGACCGCATAGGCAATTTGCGCGAAAGCAAGTGTCAGCATGGCCAGATAAATGCCCTGCAAGCGCACAATGAAAAACCCGAATAGCGCCGCAAAAAACCCACCCGCTAAGGGGGCCGCGATCAGCGCCGGTTCCATTGGCATGCCGAGCTTCGTCACCAATAACCCACTCGCATAAGCGCCCAGGCCGAAATAGGCCGCATGACCAAAGCTCACGATCCCGCCATTGCCCACCAGGAAATTCAACGAAAAGGCGGCAAGGGCGAAGATCAGCACCTCGGTCGCGACCTTGATCGTATAGGTATCGCCAAAAATCGGCACGGCAGCCGCCGCCAAAACTGCCAGCAGCAACAGCAATTTCTCTGCCATCGCAAAGCCGCGCGGTTGCATGATTCCCTCAGGCAAAGCGCTATGCCCTGCGGCACTTTCCGGCCGGCCAAGCAAGCCCCAGGGCTTCACCACCAGCACCGCCGCCATCAAAAGAAACAGCAGCACCAGCGTGATTTTCGGGAAGATCAGCACACCGAAAGCTTGCAATTGCCCGATCAGCAGCGCGGCAAGAAAAGCACCTCCGATGGAGCCCATGCCGCCAATCACCGTCACCACAAAGGCCTCAGTGATGATCGAAAGGTCCATCTGTGCGGAAGCCGAAACGCGCGGTATTTGCAAGGCGCCACCAAGCCCTGCCAGAAAAGCGCCCAGGAATAGCGTGCCGGTGAAAAGCAAAGCTTGATTGACACCAAGCGCACCCACCATGTCGCGGTCCCGCGTTGCAGCGCGCAACAAGATACCAAAGCGCGTCTTGTGCATCAGCAACCATAAAA